>NZ_JAKKSJ010000036.1:0-52002 GCF_025653365.1 Shewanella sp. SW32
AAGCAGTGGAAAAAACGATATGGTTATCATCGCCGTTCAATCTCAGAAACCGCCATGTACAGGATAAAACAACTGCTAGGAGGCACGTTGAGCATGCGGAATTATAACGCTCAGGTGGGAGAAGCTTACGCGATGATTAGGGCTTTGAACAAGCTTACTGGGCTAGGTATGCCTGAAACCCACTATGTAGCTTGATATTTGAACAATGATGAGAGTTTTGTTCGCTGACTCGATTTAGGAAACAAAGCCTTATAAACGTGCGAATTTCTAATATTCTATCTGATTCGTGCTTAATTTTTGGTAGCTTCATGTCAAGTTTGGATAGAAACTCAGTATTTTCATCAATCCAGCAGACGGCACCTTCTGTAGTTGTACTATTAAAGTTAAAATTCAATTGGTAGGTTTCTTTTCTTAAAAATCCCACCTCTTTTGGGTACTCACTTTCTGTATGTACTAATATCTCAAAATCATGACTTACGTACGAAATCCCTAACTCTCTTACTTCTATAGATTTTTGCGCACAGAACTGTGCTAAAGCAGCTGAATCATTTGCTGATGTAGCTAATATCCATCGAGATATGATAATTTCGCCAAAAAGTTTTCTAAGCTCAAGAACGTTTGTCTCTGTAAACTTTTTTATATCTTTATTTATTTTGTTGCGCTGGGAATCAACGAGTTTTTTAACATCAGAAACTTGTTCAGGTAAATAACACTGAAATACATGACCTGACAAAGTATAGCATTCTATACCAAAGTCACCGACATGCTTATCGGGAACATCCCGATAATTAGCTGGCAGGTAGTGCAGCCTAACAATGTTCTTAAAATAATTTTCCCAATCTTTTGGGCTATTTTGTGGGTTTAACAAATCCTAATGTCTCTTCAGTTCCCTCTTAAAAATCAGTTTAACCACATGACGTAGTTTAGTAAATAAGAACTTCACTAACCTAAATAAAGTATCTGCTTATAACTCAATCTCTTCCAACGAAAAAATTGCACAAAATGGATTTTATTATCGGATGACATTTGGTACTTTCCAACCATCGAATATAACAATAGCGATAAACCCAGTGAGTTTATCGCTATTTTGTTGTCTTGTTATTTCAGTATTTTTAAAGCACTAAATCGCACTTGAATGCTGATAATCCAAATTCACTATGCCATTATAGGCCGCACCATTGCTGATGCGGTAATGGATTACTTAACGATTTCCATCTCAGCTAATAAATTGTCGGCATGATCTAAATACTTCATTACCCACAGCATATAACGGCTGTCGACATGAATAGAACGGTTAATCTCGTTATCAAATGCCCAACCGCCGATAATGCTTTCATACACACCGTCGAACAACAGGCCCACTAATTCAGCACGGCCGTTTAAGGTCGGTGAGCCAGAATTTCCGCCAGTAGTATCTAAAGTTGATAAAAAGTTTACTGGTACAGAATCTATTGATTTCATATAGAAATCACCATATTGCTTCTGCTTAATCAGCTCTAACTCTTTCTTCGGTGCATCGAATGGGTCAACACCCGTGTCCTTTTGCACTATGCCTTCAAGGCGAGTGAATGGCACGGCCACTAAGCCGTCTTTTGGCGAATAACCTTTCACATGACCAACCGTGACACGTAAGCTTGAGTTAGCATCGGCATACACTGGCTTACCTTGCTCTAGGTTGTAAGCAATAATGGCATCCATATATTGCGGACGCACCTTCATTAGTTCACCCGCTAATTCTTTTTCTTTCTTTTCTTCAGCCATATCTGTGTCATACATAGCGACAGCGAATTGAATGAAAGGATCTTTAGAGGCTTTAAAATCGGCAACGGATTTGTCCATCCACGCCAGACGAACATCTTTCTTACCTAACTCAGTTTTGGCGTACATTTTATCTAAGGTTTTCGAAAGCTTAGCTTCACTAAACTTTTTATCGATACCAAAGGCTTTATCCAATGCGGGTAGGCGCTGATCTTCTGGCAGTGCGGCGTAGCGTTTTAGCATGTCGTGCAATACCGCTTTATCAACGCTTGGCGCATAACGGCGGTCAATACGCTCCATGCTGGCTTTTAGACGTGTAATATCACGATCTTGGAAGCCCGGTTCACGCTGCATATCTGGCAGTTGTTTCTCGTTCGCGAGGCGATATAAGCTACGCGCCGTCGGCAACATAGTCGTGCTACCTATGTAGCTTAAGATCATGTCACGCTCTTGATGCGTTTTGCCTTTGGCAATCAAGGCATCTAATTCCGCTAAGGTTTTACCGTATTTCGCTTCACGACTGCTGTCTTTGGCTATCCACGCCGCCAGCTTAGCTTCGAGGGCTTTACGGTCGGCCAACATGGTTGATTTGCCGTAAAACTCGATCATAGAAGTGAAGTTTTTCGCGTAATTTGCCAGACCTGCGATTTGACTCTCGTACTTAATACGCTCGTCACTGCCCTCTGGGGCGGTTTCTTTAATGATCTCAATAAAGCGTTCACGCAGCATTTTGCCTTCGGGATAAGCCCACTCAAACTCATTTTGAACTTCAGTAGCTGTGCGATATCTGTTGGTGCGACCTGGGTAGCCTGCCACCATCACAAAATCCCCCTCACTCACGCCTTTAGCCGATACTTTTAAGAAACTTTTTGGCTCATAAGGCACGTTGTCAGCACTAAATTCTGCGGGTTTACCCGCTTTAGATACATAAGCACGGTAGAAAGAAAAATCGCCTGTGTGACGTGGCCACATCCAGTTGTCTACGTCGCCGCCGTATTTACCCACGCTCGCGGCTGGGTTATAGACTAAACGCACATCACGGATTTCCAGTTGTTTAACCAGATAATATTCGAGACCACCGTGAAAGCTATACACTTGGCAACGGTAACCATCTTCTTTTTCACATTCAGCAACTAACGCTTTTTCTTGGCTTTCAATGCCTTGATAGAAGGCGCTGCCCACTTTACCTTCAAGTCCGTTTTTAACTCGCTCAGTGACATTAGTGACATCTTCAGTCACATAGACACGTGAGCCAGGGGTCGCAGGTAATTCATCGGCGAAGGTCTTAGCTAAAAAACCATCCTGCAGCAGATTTTTCTCAGGAGTGGAATTGTATTGAATTGCCCCATAGGCACAGTGATGGTTAGTCACGACTAGGCCCTTTGGCGATACAAATGATGCAGTGCAACCGCCAAGGCTTATCACGGCATTCATCGGGAATTCGGTGAGTTTAGAAATCGATTTTGCATCAATTTCAAGGCCTTTTGCTTTCAGCTCATCAGCCATAGCAGGCAGTTGATGGGGCTGCCACATACCTTCGTCAGCCTGTGCGCCAAAACTAGCGGCCACGGCAACTGTGAGTAACCATTTTTTCATTGTGTTAAGTCCGTTTTATGTGAATGAAGCCACGCGCAAGCTGGGCCATTTTCTCGTTTTAATAGCGTTGTTTTAATTTTAAATAACTGTGCTAAAACCCAGCATCACTCGCTTTAAAACCTAAAAAGCAAAAAGTCAGGCCGGGGCCTGACTTTATCACATGCGACACTCTCTATAACAGACTCTGAAAAACTCGCTTACAAAGCAAATACATTAATAAGCATTATTGGTTTAAGTCTACTCAATTTCAGCCTTTCATGTTCTTAATTTTGAACTAGAGATTAGATAACAATAATTATAATAAAATTGAATAATTCTCTGACTTGCTCAAAAAAACCTCCCACAAATAACTGAGCACCAATAATAATGGCCCCCAAGATACCGGCAAGACCGAGCGCAAATGTGCCGCCTACAACTTGATATCCTTGAGGCTGTATTTGACGCTGACGCAGTGCCATAACAATTGGCAAGAAGATGATCATCACGACCAATGGTACGGCCGCAAATCCCAGTACCGCCACAAAGCCTTCAGGCAAATACAAGGCACACAAAACAGGCGGAATAAAGGTCAGTAACCAAGTTTGAATACGGCCGGCAAACGTTTCTTTGGCACGAGTTAATTCGGCGATAAAGTCATATAAACTTAAGGTCACACCGAGGAATGAAGTCACTAAGGCTAAGTCAGCGAATAATGAAATACATTTGCTGATCCAAGGCGCATGAGCAATATCCTGCAATGCCGTGACGAGTGAAGGTAGTGAACCTTCAAAACTATTCACCTCATATCCGCCTACTGTGCCTAAAGTCACCAATAACCACAGAACATAACAAGCAAGTGGGATAGTCGAGCCGATTAACAACACCTTACGCAGTGATACCGCATCGCCATCAAGATAACGCACTAAAGTGGCGATACAGACGTGGAAACCAAACGAAGTAAACACCACGGGAATTGCCGCCATCCAATTGCTGGTCATAGACTCGGCAATCGCGCCAGTTGCCATGCTAGCAATACTGACTTCGGGCAATAAAAATAATACCACCACCACGAGCAATAGAATCATTAACGAAAATAGGAAACGTGAAACTTTATCGACCCAAGCAACACCTAGCGCCGCAAAGCCACCGAGCACCAGTGTAAATAACAACACTGCGACTTGATTATCGAGCACGATATCGAACATGTTCTTCGCTTTAAGCACTAATAACGAAGAGCCGCCGGTGAGATAAGCCGCGGTCAAAGCAAATAATAAACTCAGGAAAGAAGCACCTTGAATTATTTGACCTTTTTTACCCAGTAACTTACCCGTAATAGCATGCACGTTATCTCCCACGCCAGTGCGTAAGTTAATTTCGAGCATAAGTAATGAGGTATAGGCGGACACGCCCCAAATAACGACGAGTAACACTAAAGCAGGGATAATACCTAAAGCCGCAGTGGCTAAAGGTAACGCTAACATACCTGCGCCAATGGCCGTCCCGGCAACGATGGCGATCGAGCCTAACATTTTTGAATTCACACAATAGTCCTGTTCAATAATTAATTATTATTTTATTTGAGTAAGATTTGAACCGATAAAGCCTTGCGTCTTAAATCGAAATAAGCGACACATCACTTAAAGCATCCAATCAGATCTCGACCTAGCAGATCAATTGGCCCCAATAGCTTTTGAATGTTTCAACCCAGTAGCCATTGAGGCTAACTAAATCGATTATTGAAAAATGGCATGACTTTCAATTGTGATAGCCCAAATTAATGTACCGATATAAGCATCGATTAAATAGATAGTTTGGGACATTAACAGAGCCAAACCCAGTGGGCAAGCCAGTTGTGAACAAAGAAGGGTAGCAAACGGTACGGTAACAACTTAATAGCGCTGTGATAAACGAAAATAAACAAGCCAACAAAATCGCTACCTTTGTTGAGAATACCTGTAATCTTGTATTAGGCTCGAATCAAAATAAAGCCGGTCTTTTTCCATCCGATGCAGACAAAAAGGGCTTAAACACAGCAAATATGTTTAAGCCCAATCACACCTTTTTGAAGCTAGGTTAGCTCAAAAAGTTAATTTACAGCTCAGTCCACGCCATAGCCCAAGAAGCGCCAACACCTGGCTCAAATCCTGTGGCAGAAGCCGACCACTGCACGCAATAGCCGCTATAAGGGAATGGCTTACATTGATACACTTTGCCATTTTTAGGCTGTAACACTGTAGTACCTGCAACGTAACCTTTCACGCCTGCTGGGAATACAAAATCAGCTTCTGGTGCAGGAGCTTGATCCTTTAAGAAGAGATCAAAGTTCTGCTGAATAACATCACCTTGTTTAGGCTCAGCTTTTACCTGCAAATGATAATGCCCAGCTTTAGGCTCAACGACGTCTAACACTAAGCTAGCACTGGTATTGTTAACAGTTTGGCTCACAAAACCTGACGCTGTGCCATCATGGCTAAACAAATACGCTGACACTAGCATCTCGGCGTTACTGGTCACATCAAAGTTGACCTTCGCCGCACCATCGATAATTTGATAATCGTCGGCAAGTGAAGTGACTTCTAAGCTGTTGCCCGGAGCAGGAGCTAAATCAAATCCTACTTCGACACGCTCAATACCTGAGTTTTTCGCTGTAAAAATGTCGTTTTTGCCATACACAGGCTCAATCACACCCGATGCATTTTTTTGTCCCGCTTTTAACTGGGACTGCTGGGCATTAATCGCGCTCGCTAATAGGAAAGGCCAATTTTGTTTATCACCTTGAGTCCCATCACTAATGGTAATGACTGTTTGCTTAGCCGCTTGCTCACCATTGGCGTCAAACACCCGGGTCATCACTTTATCGCCTGCTTTTAGATCGAGTGACGGATTGATATCCCCGACATCTTGCCATTCACTCGGCACAACAGGACCCGAGCCCAAGTTCACATCGATAGCATTGTAGAAACTATTCGTCGTATCTCCCACTTCCCACACGGCCAAGATCACTTGATAACCACTGCGACCTTCTGGCACGTAACAGTCATGGGTCACTAACTTAGGCGGCTGTTCCATACCACCATCAACTACGCAAAAGGGTGCTAAGTCAAAGCTCGCTCGGCTCAAAGCTTGGTTTGGGTTCCAATCTTGGCGAGTTAAATAGTAACGCCAATTACGGGTGACATGGTTTGCTGTGAACTGCCAACTGAACTTATTCCAGCCCGCTTTAATATCCGTCTTTGCCCAACGGCTCGGACTTTGTTCATCCAAAGGTGAAAAAGCACCATTGCCAGCACTCGCCAATTTGCCATCAGCAGGACCTGATTCAGGAAAACCCGATGGCCCCTCAACACTTTGCGGCTCCCATTGCACCGCGCCACAATTGGCATTTTTACCTGTTTTACAGGCATATGAACGCGATTCAGGTGCCACAACATAACCGTGCGCCTGCGCAGAGATACTCACAAACGCATTCGTCGCCATTACTGCCGCGGCCAATAAACTCAATTTAGAAATAGGGGAAAAAACAGTAGGATTTGCCACTTTAATGCACTCCATTGATTGCCTATCATCCTAAACATAATGATAGGCTTAGATATAAAAGTGGTATTTGGGCAAACAACAGCATTAAACAGCAGTCGTTTATCTTTCACAGAAATCGAATTCTGCGGCAACTCCGCTATCTTAGTTCACTAAAAAATCCATTTACAACCTTAGACCGGAAGCTTTGCGTCCTAACTTTTCAATTAGTTTGCCAAATACAGTCGTTATCATTGAGTCACTACGAGTTAACAGTATGTAACCAAGTAGAAATGACTTGGCTAAATTAGCAACAAAAGACAGCGTTGTCAAAAAATAATTCATTTATATTCATTAAGTTACAGAATGTGGATCGGTATTTTTCTGACACCCGTCAAACATTTATCAGCACCTACTGTTATAAACTCGTGCTTGAAACTAAATCTTACCTAGGTATAATGCCCACCTCGCTTCGGGGGAGTAGCTAACTGGATTTCGAGCCATCGTCATCTAGGGTGAACATCAACATACTTGGCAACATGCCATGGTGTTCACAGCAAATCATCGATTTGCCCAGCAAGACCTGAGCACAATGACCGCACCTAGGGGTGGACGGTTTATTGTGCTTATGTCATAACCACCCCTAAAGGATCACACTTGGAAGCCCTACTTGCCTCAACCTTTACGGTTGCTATCGCCGAAATTGGTGATAAAACTCAATTACTTGCACTAATCCTCGCAGCAAGATTTAAAAATAAAACCGCCATTATTCTAGGTATTTTGCTGTCGACATTATTTAACCATTTTGCCGCAGCTTGGATTGGCCAATGGGCGATTAACTGGGTAAGCCCAGATCTGGCACGTTATTTAGTGGCTGCGTCCTTCTTTGCAATCGCTCTTTGGGTGTTAATCCCCGATAAAGTCGATGCAGAAGAGAGCCGTTTCTATAAAATGGGCCCCTTTCTCGCCACTTTTATCCTGTTTTTTATCGCCGAAATGGGGGATAAAACGCAAATCGCAACTGTGGTATTAGCCGCAAAATACGATTCATTAACTATGGTGGTTGCTGGCACAACCTTAGGCATGCTGCTTGCTAACGTACCCGTAGTGATCGCAGGCCACTTCAGCGCCGAAAAATTGCCTATGTTGTGGATACACCGTGGCTGCGCCGTATTGTTCGCACTCTTAGGCGTAGCAACACTGTTCTTCTAAGAATCGAGGCTGGGGTTTTGCTGCAGAATAAAATCTCTTCACGCAATATTTTATTCTTTTAAACCTAACCGTTTTGCAAGTCGGTGCAAATTACCTGTATCGATTTGCAATATTCTTGCACACGCAGCCCAATTTTGTTGATTCGCGGCTAAAACTTGACGAATAAGTTGACGCTGATATCTCTCAGTCGCAGCCTTAAGCCCCAGCATAACACTAGAATTATCTTGCGATTGTCCCTCACGACAGGCCGACTCAGACCTAAATGCTAATTCAATGGCTGGCGTTGTGGCATCTGATGGCCTATCTTCGTCGACTGTTCTGTGTGCTTGATTCATCAAAGAATCGAGCTGAAAATGTTTATCACTTAAGCTGATATAAGCCGTTTTTAGCTCGGCTTTCGCCAACACCGCAGCCCTGTGTATCGCATGCTCTAGCTCACGCACATTACCCGGCCATGTGTATTGCTCTAATAACTGCTGCGCTGCGGGTGTGATATTGATATGGGTGAGTCCTAACTTCGCTTTACAACGTTCAAGAAAAAAACCTGTCAGCATAACAATATCTTGCCCACGCTCTCTTAATGGTGCTACGTGGATAGGAAATACGCTCAACCTATGGTAAAGATCGAAACGAAAGCGCCCTTCCGTTGCCTCTTGGTGCAAAATTCGATTAGTGGCGGCAATAATCCGAGTATTAACTTTTAGGCTCTTATCACTGCCCACTCGCTGTAATTCACCGTATTGTAAAACCCTCAATAACTTAGCTTGCAGCCCCAAGGGAAGCTCCCCGATTTCATCTAAAAACAAGGTCCCCTTGTCAGCGAGTTCAAACTTGCCTTGCCTATGACTGATTGCCCCCGTAAATGCCCCTTTTACATGCCCAAATAACTCGCTTTCGGCGACGGACTCCGGCAATGCAGCGCAGTTCAAATAGATAAGTGATTTATCGGCTCTGGTCGATTGATTATGTATCGCCGCGGCCACTAACTCCTTACCCACGCCAGTTTCGCCGGTAATTAATACCGATAAGTCAGTGCCTGCCACGGCACTTATCTGCTGCTTTAGCGATTGGATCTGTGTGGATTGCCCTATGATCTCCTGCTGACTAGCAGGACGATTGAGCACCTCAGTGCCATTGGAAACTTCAACAACTTGGGATTCTAGCTGTTGCATCAATAACGCAGTATTAAGACTGGCTGCGGCCAGTGCGCTGATCACACGCAACTCGCTATCACTAAAACCATCAAACTGATGAGGGTTGAAACCATCAATGGTGAGCGCCCCAATTAAGCGATCGTTCGCGATTAGTGGTAAACCAATGCAAGCATGTACATGTAAGTTCGCACTATGATTTGGAATTAAACCATCATACGGATCGGGAAGTTCACTGTCGGCCGGGAAACGAACCACATCGCCAGCACGGGCGATAGCCTCTAATCTCGGATGTTCACTAATTTGAAAGCGCCGTCCTAACACTTCGGCAAAGAGCCCATCTATCGCCAAGGGGACAAATTGCTGCTCCCGAAATGCCAATAATGCCGCAGCATCACAATTGACACGCCGCCTGACCACTGCCAACAAACGCTCAAATCTGTCTTGCGTCGACACGCCGACTGTTAAATCTAAGGCTAACTGAGTTAAATCAGCATGGGTACTCATAGCACATCCACAGTCAAATAAAGTCATATTGACAACAGTGTAATGTCAATTTGACCAATATCAAATTGTCATTATGACACCAGCAAGTAATTTTAAATGTTGAAATACGTTAATATAAATAAAAATCAACACCTTAGAATGTTGGCATAGTGAGTGCAATAAGATATTTAACTAAATAAGCAAGATTTACGTAGCGCATTCATTATTAATTATCACAGGTGTATTTATGACTATTCATGTAAAAAACAATATCCACTGGGTGGGTCAACGCGATTGGGAAGTGCAAGATTTTCATGGTACTGAGTACAAAATAACTAAAGGCACAAGCTACAATAGCTACCTTATCCGTGAAGAAAAAACCGTGTTAATTGATACAGTTGATCATCGTTTTAGCCAGCAATTCTTACAAAATCTTGAAGCTGAAATTAATTTAACCGACATAGACTATATTGTGATGAACCATGCAGAGGAAGACCACTCAGGCGCCCTGACTGCATTAATGGCCAAAATTCCTAACACTCCAATTTACTGCAGTGAAAATGCGGTCGACTCCATTGTAGGACATCACCACCACCCAGAATGGAATTTCATTACCGTAAAGACAGGGGATAGTTTAGCGATAGGCAATGGTAAGCAACTGATATTTATCGAAGCACCTATGTTACATTGGCCAGATAGCATGATGACATACCTCACCGAAGATGCGGTTTTATTCAGTAACGATGCCTTTGGCCAACACTATTGCGACGAACATTTATTCAATGATGAGGTTGATCAAAATGAATTAATGGAGCAATGCCTACGATACTACTCAAACATTTTAACACCCTTTAGCAGCCTAGTGACGGCTAAAATTCACGAAGTATTAAGCTTTAATTTACCTGTAGATATGATCGCAACTTCACACGGCATTGTGTGGCGTGATAATCCAGCCCAAATTATTCACCAATATTTAGCTTGGGCCGACGCTTATCAAGAAGACCGTATCACGATTTTCTACGACTCTATGTCCAATAATACTCGCATGATGGCCGACGGTATTGCTCAAGGTATCCATGATGTTGACCCCAATGTAGCGGTAAAAGTGTATAACGTCGCACGTCATGATAAAAACGAAATCCTTGCACAGGCATTTAGGTCAAAAGGTATTTTAGTCGGCTCATCCACCATGAATAATGTGATGATGCCTAAAATTGCCGCCATGCTTGAAGAAATTACGGGCCTGCGTTTTCGCAATAAAAAGGCGGCAGCTTTTGGTAGTTATGGCTGGAATGGCGGCGCAGTCGATAGAATTCACACTCGTTTGATGGATGCTGGTTTTGAAACCTCGGTGGGATTAAAAGTCAAATGGCGTCCCGATCGTGATGCGATGCAAGAATGCCGTCAGCACGGCCAGCGAATCGCGCGAGAATGGGCATTGCGGCCCCTCGATAGCGCTAATAGTCGCTCTATCATTAATCAAGTCATGTCAAAACCTAGCCAAGCCACCACAGCCAGTCAAATAGCTGAAAATACTGCTACTAATAACGTCCCTATGACGGCACCGATTGCAACAAAAGCGTGCGAATTAAATGATACACAATCAATGATTTGCACCGTTTGCCAATGGGTTTATGACCCTGAAAAAGGAGAACCTAATCAAGATGTCATTGCTGGCACACCTTGGACTCAAGTGGCCGAAGACTTCCTCTGTCCCGAATGTGGCCTAGGTAAAAGCGTTTTCGCTGTCATAAAAAATGAGGTGACTAATGCCTAAGCCAATCGTCATTATCGGCAGTGGATTCGCGGCATATCAGCTAGTCAAAACACTGCGACGTTTAAACCGCGAACAACCGATTACAGTTATCACAGCCGACTCTGGTGACGAATACCATAAACCAGATTTAAGCCATGTGTTTAGCCTTAAAAAAATGGCGTCAGACCTCATAAAATTGACCGCGACTGAATTTGCACATGAGCAACAAATTGATGTAATAAATCACTGTGAAGTCATAAAAATAGATAAAGTTCGTCAGGTAGTCTGTTGCCATCAAGGACGCGAAATTGCGTACAAAAAATTAGTGCTTGCCACGGGTGCACGGCCCTTTATTCCACCTATAGAGGGGGATGGCGTCGATATCATCCACACAGTTAACAGCTTAATGGAGTATCAGGCCTGCGAAGCAGACATCCATGGCGCGAGGAGAGTACTGGTTATCGGTGCTGGTTTGGTCGGAGTTGAACTGGCAATGGACTTAGCAACTGCAGGTAAGCAAGTGTTTTTGGTCGATCCACAAGCGAGCTTAATGCCGAATATGCTACCCGAAATGTTAAGCCACAAACTGACCGCTGTACTAAAGCAGCATAACGTCACAGTGCAATTGCAAACCCGAGTCAGCCAACTGCAACACCAAGATGGCAGTATCTCTGTGTGCCTAGATAATGACCAGCGGTTTATTTGTGATGCGGTTATCTGTGCAGCGGGACTTCTCCCTAACAGTCAACTTGCCCAGCATGCGGGGCTAGAGGTCAATAAAGGTATCGTCGTTAACGAATGCTTACAAACCAACGATGCCCATATTTATGCGCTAGGTGATTGCGCCCAAATCAACGGCCAAAATAGGGCCTATTTGCAACCTGCGTTACTGAGCGCCAATGCGCTAGCGAACACATTACTGAACCAACCGACAGCAGTGAATTTTCCCGCCATGCTCATTAAAGTGAAAACGCCACTGTTACCTATGCAGCTCAGCGGTATAACAGTGAATGGCGTCCATCGCTGGCAAGTCGATATTGATGCTCAAGGAAGCTGTATTAAAGCATTCGACGTGGATGAAACATTTATAGGATTTATCGTAACCGAGGATAAAATGCAGCAAGCATTTGGATTGTTAAAGCAGCTAAATAGCCCTAACGCAGCACTCATTGCAGCCTAAGAGCACATTAACGAGAATGTTAATATTGTTGTCGCTTATAATAAAAACTGAGTAGAGGCTTCCTACTCAGTTTTATCGTTTCTACTATTATTCAAACATTCGCAACAGCAACAGTTTAAAGACCTAATGCCAGTTTAATACGTTGTCCGTAATCCGCATCGGCTTGAGTAAAATGCGCCACCATACGTTGCTGCACATCTAAACTCGCTTGACTTAATGAACCCGAAATTGTTGCCACTAGGCGCGCTTTCTCAGCTTCAGAGAAGATGCGATACAAATTACCCGCTTGGGTATAATCGTCTTGGTTATAACGACTATAACGCGCCGCTTCACCTTCTAAACGCAATGGTGGTTCGCTAAAGTTTACTGGCTCAACCAAGGCATCAGCAGTGCTGTTCGGGCCATAGTTTGCCGAAGCATCAGCACCAGTTTGGCTGCCATGGTAAGGGCATTGTGTGCCCGCCATCGCACCTGCACGTTGATGGTGATTTGCCTTAGCGGCATGCGGGCAGTTTACTGGCAATTGGTTGTAGTTAGCACCAATGCGGTAACGCTGCGCATCGGCGTAGGCAAATAAACGCGCTTGTAACATCTTGTCTGGTGAAGCCCCGACGCCTGGGACCAAATTACTCGGTGCTAATGCCACTTGCTCAACTTCAGCAAAGTAGTTTTGTGGCAGACGATTCAGTTCTAATACACCAATCTCAAGTAATGGATAGTCGCTATGCGGCCAAACCTTAGTTAAATCAAATGGATTGATATGGTAAGTATTGGCATCCGCCTCAGGCATAATCTGCACATTAACCGTCCAACGCGGGAAGTTACCATCAGTAATAGCAACCACCATATCGCGCTGCGATGAATCGGGATCAATCCCTTTTAATTTATCAGCCTGTTCATTGGTTAAGTTGACCACACCTTGCTGCGATTTAAAATGGAACTTCACCCAGAAACGCTCGCCCTTGGCATTCCACAGCGAGAAAGTGTGTGAACCATAACCGTGCATTTGACGGTAGTTCGCCGGAATACCACGATCCGACATCAAAATGGTCACTTGATGCATAGCTTCAGGATTCAATGACCAAAAGTCCCACATAGCCTGCGGATCTTTTAAGTTTGTCTTAGGATTACGCTTTTGCGTATGGATAAAGTCTGGAAACTTAATTCCATCTCGCAAGAAAAAGGTCGGCGTATTGTTACCCACAATATCGTGATTACCACGGGCAGTATAAAAACGTAAACCAAAGCCACGTGGATCGCGCTCTGCATCGGCAGAACCCATTTCTCCACCTACGGTTGAGAAACGAATAAAGGTTTCGGTTTGCTTACCAACACCATTGAAATGGTCAGCAATGGTGTAATCGCTTAAATCTTTAGTCAGCGAAAATGTGCCATAAACCCCAGTACCTTTAGCATGCACGATACGCTCAGGAATACGCTCACGGTTGAAATGGGCTAATTTTTCAATTAAATGCCAATCTTGTAATAGCAGAGGACCACGTTCACCCGCCGACAGTGAGTTTTGATCGTCGGCCACTGGGGCGCCGTTTTGGCTCGTTAAGTACTGACTTGTTTGATGTTGTTGACTCATGCCCTGCTCCTTAGTCTTGATTGCTGGTTAACCAGGTTTCAATTAAATCGTAAATGGTGGCCATGGTTTATCTCCTTGGCTGGCGACGTGTTGTCGATAGAGCAAGAATAGAGAATTACCACTTGAGAATAAAACGATTAAACTAGATTTATATAATCTAAAAAAAAGATTAAGAATGAGTTTGGCAAGACAATTAATGAATTACACGGACTCACAGCCAATGGTCCGCTCACATCACTTAAGATGCTGTTGAAAAACCAAATAGCTGCTCAGGACAATGGAGCGAAGTGCGGTGCGAGAAAGCGGAGTTAAGCTGATACACTGCCATTAACTGCTGGATAAGTCGGCTTCACGATAAAGCTTAACCAAATAATAAGTGTCAATCAGCACGATAAAAAAGTTAACTAAGGCAACAGGATAAGCCCCAATTGCCACACCGTAGGCCACAAATAAAGCCGCACCAATGAGATTCCACCAGCGCAGTTTCTTAATGTTTGACATCATCAGTGATATTGCAACGACCACTGAAGCTAAATAACCAACCCATTCCCAAATTGTAGCGTTATCCATATCCAATCCTTATCTATATATTATTTAAATCAAACGATTGATACGCCATTCACACCACAGGTAATAAGCTGGCTCATTGCATTTAGCATTTAGCGTTTAACGACAGCCGCCGTCATCCGTGAAATACAAGTCAGTTCACCCGCACTGTTGTGGATTAAAATCTCCCATACAGAGCTGCGCTTCCCTAAGTGGATAGGCTTAGCCGTGGCGGTTAATACCCCATTACGGGAAGCCCGTAAGTGGTTAGCGTTAATTTCTTGACCGACACAATAGTACTGCTCAAAATCCACCGCGAAATTTGCCGCATAGCTGGCAACGGTTTCAGCAAGCGCGACATTCGCGCCACCATGCACTATGCCCAAAGGGTTATGCACCGCCGGACTGGCTGGCATAGTGGCCTTCATGTAATCGTCGCCAATCTCACTGATCTCAATTCCTAAAGTCTGCATCAAGGTGCCTTTGCCACCCATACCTGCGTCTAAACGCGCGCAATCCTCTAACGTTACAGCTCTAAACCAAATACTCATTGCAACTTCCTAGTCAATAAAACCAATCAGCAGTTTACTGTGAAGTGGATGAAGTTCAACTAGTTTACTCTCAGCTGGTCACATCAATATCAGCAAAAATAAGGCTCAAACTAACCAAGATTTAACGGTACTTAGCTGACTAAACCAGACAAGAAATAATCCCCACACCACGACTACACTTGGCATAATTAACGCATCAGCTCCTAGCACCACAGCCGCTTGCTGAATGCAAAATACATAGGTCATTTGCAACAAAATAGCGATAAGCGAGGCGACCAACACTTTATAAGCAATTAATTTTCTGAATAACAATAATAGGCATCCTAGAACCCCTGAAACCACGGCAAAGCCAAACACAGCATCAACCCAAATTGGCGTCGTTTCATAGAGTTTAATTTGATCTGGGCTCATCTGTGCGAGTGCATCTGGCGTCATAGTCATTTGCATCACAAAAGCCATCAGCCCCATGATATTCCACAACAAACTGAGCGTTGCGACAAAGTAAAACCACAGTGGCGCCTTGATATTCATGGTTTTCAGCGGATTTGAGGTGGTATCCATACTCACTCCTAATAAAAACTGAAAAAAAGAGATAAAAAAGGGATGGTTAACCATCCCTTTGTTTCAGTCTAGCTCACAAATTGCACTTGTGAGTTAACCCCATATACAGGTTAACGGCGACGACGCTGCAAACCAAACAAGGACATCAGTGCTAAACCTAAATAACCTAAAGCACCGCCATCATCTTTAGGCTTTGGCTCAGGTTTTGGCGGCACTACTGGCGCAGGATAACTTAAAGCAACAATCACAGGATCATGATCCGATGCAGAAAAAGCATTTTCAGATTTAGCCAGATCACCAGAGAACTTCTTACCGTATTCAAACAGGCTAGATTCCACTGAGTTGATATGCCAATCTTCAATATCCACTAAACGTTTGGCTAGGCTAGCATTGGCTAAAGCATGATCTAAGTTACCTAACTCGCCGTTATAGCTATAAGAGAAAGTGCTTGCACCGTGGGCTTTCGTGTTCAAGTTGATAAAGCCATAACCTTTTTCAATCTTGCTGCCTTGGCGCTCAAACACTTTGCCGTCGAGCGTCGTCCACGAAGCGGTCAGGATGTCACGCTCTGACTTGCTCGCATCGAAGTCGGTTAGTACACGGATAGGATCCTCCATACCATAGGCATTCATATCACCGATGATCAGTAAGTCGCCTTTCACGTCTTTTAGCGTTTCACCCAAGACTTTGGCTGCAGATACGCGGAAAGCATTACACTTGCCCTGTTGATCGGCAGGATCAACTGACTCTTCGAAGTTAGCCCAATCTTCTAAACAGCCTGAGCCTTTAGATTTCAAATGGTTAACGACTACGGTCAGAGACTCATCATGGATTTTAAAGGTTTGCGCTAAGCTGTGACGTTGATAAGCATCATTGCCAGGGTTAGTCTCAGTTTTGCCATCTTTTGTGCGAGTCACGCTGCCAGCACTGGCGTGCTGTTCTGGAGTACCGATAACTTGTGCAGCCCCTGCTAAAGCCACTTTACCACCACGGTATAACATGCCGACAGTAATCGCATCTGTGCCAAAGTACTTGCCGTCATACTTATCAGCATCGGTGATTTCAACAAAGCTATAGGCGTTTTCAGGCGTCTGCTTGTCATTTAGTGCATCGACTAAATCCTTAATCGCACTCTTCTCACCAAAACCGTTGTTAGCAATTTCCATCAAACCGACGATATCGGCGTTCATGGCGGTAATAGCGCTAACGATTTTAGTACGTTGTAGCACCATTTCTTCCAGCGTTAGGGCGCCACGGTTACTGCCTGATGGATTGGTATCGCCACCATCAACATCGTTAAAGAAGTTCAGCACGTTAAAGCTAGCCACGCGCAGATCTCCCTTAGTTGCAACACTTGGGGCTTCGGTTCTATCGTCACCACGGATAAAATCACCCGCTGTAATAGTATTAGTCGCCACTAAACGATAAGCGCCGTAGCTGTAACCAATCACACCTTGCAGGTTAGTCAGTTGATCGCCAACACGGATGTAACCCGTTTCCACATTGAAATCAGGGAAGTATGGAATAACACCATTGGCAGGCTTGTAATCGGATTCGATAAAGAGTTGGTTTTCGCGGTTAGATTTAACTAATGCCGTTGCTTCAGCAGAAAGCGCTGGATACAGCTGTGTCGGCTTCATCAAAGGTGCTTGATATGACACTAGCATGTTATTGCGACTACCCGCATAGTCGAAGCTGAAGGTGCGGCTGATTTTAAGATCGCTGCCCGCATCTAAGGCCACATTCATGCCTTCATAGCGCTCTAATGCTTGCGCTAAGGTTTCGCCATCGGCCACATAGAAAGGTGCGGCAACAGGGACTTCACCCTTAGCGCCAACATCAAATTTCTTATCGGCTTTAATATCAATTTGAGTTAGGCCAAAGTATTCTTTCACTTTACCCTGCACACACACTTCAACCCCTGGTTGAATCGCTTCAGGTGCAGCTTCACCTAAGAATACAAATACACCATCAGAGGTATACGGTGAGTTATCACCCTTAACTTCTTGTAAGTAAAAACCTTTAAACAAGCTTTCACCACGGGCAGTCACTACGCCACGCACAGTCACTTCGGCTTCAGATTCGAATGCCCCTGCTGGTACAAATGGGCTCGACTCGCCCGCACCTTGTACTTGATAAATAGGCACAATTTTAGCGCCAGTACAGCTAAAGAGCGGCACTTCTGGCTCAGCAGGCGTTTCTAGAGAACCTAAACCTGAGAAGGTATCTTTAGGTAATTGTTCCCACTGGGCGGCATTAAATACTGTATTCGCCACTAACGCATCTAATTTACGTTTTAAGGTAACGTCTAATCCCCAACCCGTTGGCGTCGGCACATCACCAATAATATCGATGACTGCATCATCTTTCATTAAGGCAACCGCATCACCGCCATTAAAACTTAAACTACCAGAGTAACTATCAACCCCTTGAGCAACAGTAATAGTACCGCTAGTATTTAAAATAACTTTTGTCGATTTTGCCGCAATAGTTTGACCACCTAAAGCCACCATATCCGACGCAACAGTAGCACCATCTTTATAACGAACCAGTTTATAACCCGCGAGATCAATTGCCGTATCGCCGCTGTTATACAGTTCAATCGCTTTATTATTTGAGCTACCTTCAACATATTCGGTGATCATCACATCTGCGCTTGCCATCATAGGCAAAGCCGCTGCAACAGCTAAAGAAATAGCCGTTAATTTATTAACATTATCCATATCATCAACCCCATTATTATAATATTGCCGCTAACTTCTATTAACGTGCGAGCGGATTATTTCAGAGTTGAATGCGTAAAAAAAGAGGGCAAGATCGCACATTGCCAATGTAACACATTGATGAGTAACTAATTATAGACACCTCACTGTTCACCTAACAGAACAGGATGGTAAATCAAAAGTATTAGCCATGTAAAAACAAACAGTAAGAGCAATACACATAAGCTCAAAGCATCTAGTGTCCAGCTCAAATAATAATCAATATTTTAATGTGATATTTTGATGATATTATTCGGTATGCAATACCCAATAATATATAAGGAACACGGGTCCTTAAAAGGTAATGGATATAATTAAAACTTAATTTAGCATTCATTATTTTGAAATAAACATAACAGTCAAACTGCTAAAGTGGATGATTTATACCCTTGGTTATTGCAGCAGATTAATGTTGATGATGGGTATAAAAATGAAACATAAAGCCAGTCTGAGAACCAACGACTGTAAGATAGTGAGCTCAATATTAAAACAATAATGCGAATTTTACAGACAAAAAAATACCGCTCATTTAGGAGCGGTATTTTCAATAGCGGCGTATTACACGTCGCAGCTAATCAATTACTTTTTAGCAGGTTCAGCTACTGGCGCTGCAGAAGCTTTCTCGATTGATTTCAACTCAACTTCGAAAATCAACGTAGAGTTTGGTGGAATAGTACCAGTATCACGTACGCCATAGGCTAATTCCGATGGGATCACAAACTTGAACTTAGCGCCAACAGGCATTAATTGCACGCCTTCAGTCCAACCTGGAATAACGCGATTCAAAGGGAACTTAGCCGCTTCGCCGCGTTTATAAGAACTATCAAACTCAGTACCGTCAAGTAAAGTACCAACATAATCCACTTCTACAGTGTCTTCTGCGGCAGGCTTTTCACCCGTGCCAGGAGTTAATACTTCATATTGTAAGCCAGACTCAGTTGTCACTACACCAGGCTTAACCTTGTTTTCTTCAAGGAATTTTTTACCATCTTCGATATTTTTCGCAGAAATCGCTGTGGCTTGTTCCTGACGTTTATCGTTTAACTTTTTATCTAGACCTTGAAGAATGGTTTGCATTTCTTCTTCGGTTAAACTTAATTGGTCATTCAGACCATTAGTGAAACCAGTGACGATCAGAGTGCGATCAACTGGCAGGCCTAATTCTTCTTGCTCTTTGATATGGCCAGACATATAACGACCGATTGAAGCGCCTACACTGTAAGCTTCTTTTTGAGCTTCAGTCGTTAATTCAACATTTGTACTCGTAGCTGCTTTTTCTTCTTGATTACAAGCAGATAGGCCAATAATAGCCAATGCAACTAACGATAATTTATAAATCGATTTCATTAAAGCTTCCTCAGCATCCTCAAGCGGTTACAATAACCTAAGCGTGACAACTTTATACTAGTTATCTCGGTTATACCAACTAGATTCTTTATGGGTTAACAGTGATTAATGTCACTTGATCAAGTCTAAAGACAACAACTTAGGGAGCAAGTTCATGAAGAAAAATCTACTGCTGGTAATTTGCACAGTTTTTCTAATCGCTTGCCACCCCAAAGCAGAAGATATCAGTGTTCTCACGACAGAACCCAGCTATAGCGCGAGCCTATCAAGTAATGGGCAATTCGCCTTAGTTGCCACTCAAAGTAGTGGAGTTCAATGCTGGGATCTCAGTACCCACACCCTCAAATACCAATGGATACATGGCGATATTAATACTGGCGTCACAGGTACAGCGATTTCTCCCAACGGGATATTTGCAGCATCGTTAAGCCGAGATTCAGTTGCTATGTGGAAAATAGCCGACGGTAAGCCTTTGGGCTGGTGGTCCTTACCTTCATCCGGTGAAAGTGTCGCGGTAGCCGATAATGGCGCACTACTTATTGGTTTAAATGATGGTTCAGTCATGTCGCTTAATGCCGAAAAATCTGCCTTAATCAAGTTTCTTGGACATAAAGAGCGCGTCAATAGTGTTGCCCTCTCTGCTGATGGCCGATTAGCATTAACGGGGTCAAATGATATGCAGGCGATTCTCTGGCAGGCACAAACTGGCCAACCGCTTCATACGTGGACACTCGGCAGCCGTATAACCAAAGTGGCACTCAACGACAGTGGTAGTTTAAGTTTTACTAATGGCAGCACAGATGAAGCAAAAATCTGGGATAACACAAGCGGTAAGCTGTTAAATAAGCTGGATATTACCCGTCGCCAAATGAACTTTTCAGCGGTGAGGTTTATCAAACAAGACAGCCAGCTATTAACAGGTACGCCAGCGCGGGAAGTTATACTCTGGCAACGTGACTCGGGTAAACAAATTGAAAAATGGCAGGTTGCACTCACTAAAAACAGCCAAAATCGAGGAGCCGTTGTATACTCTGTGGCAATTCGAGATACCAATAAAGTCGTTAGTATCAGTAGCCAAGGCTTAGTTGAAACTTGGCAGAAATAGAGGTTAGCCATGCAAGGCGTACAAGCACAGATTGAAGATCTAGAAACCAAATTGGCTTTTCAAGAGCTCACAGTCGAAGAATTAAACCAAGAGGTCATCAAATTAAATCGACTGGTGGCTCACCAGCAACACCAAATTCACATGTTAATTGGTAAGTTGCAGGACATGGAACCGAGTAATATGGCGACCCAAGCTGAAGAAACGCCACCACCTCATTATTAATACTGACGCTTTAGATGTTAACTTTGATTAAAAAACAGTTACTGCAAAATATCCAGGGAATGCGATGTTTAAACATTTAATGCCAAAAGAAACCCCAACTCTATTACCCATAGCGTTAGTGGGTGAACCCATTCTAAGGCAGACTGCAATCACAGTGCACCATTTCGATGCCGAGCTCGTGCATCTTGCCGAGCAAATGTCTGCCAGCATGGACGCTGCCAATGGCGTTGGTATCGCAGCCCCCCAAGTTCACAGCCCTTTAGCCTTATTTATTATGGCTTCTCGTCCTAATGAGCGTTATCCCGACGCGCCTAATATGGCGCCTGTGGTCGTGGTTAATCCGCAAATCATTAATGCATCAAGCGAGTTGGTCAGCGGAGAAGAAGGCTGCTTATCTGTACCGGGGCAAAGATTTACGATACAAAGACATCAAGCCATTGAAGTACGCTATCAAAATTTACAAGGCGAATGGCAACAAACCGAATTAACGGGCTTTATTGCACGGATTTTTCAACATGAATTTGATCACCTTCAAGGGATCACATTACTCGAGCGTTCACTTATGCCAGAACAGACTCAGGCGATTTCAGCCCAATCCATCAAAAAAGGTGAAGCGCAATAATGAAACTGTCCTTCGTTACACCTTTTTCTCGCGCATTTATTGCACCAACCTTGGCAATGGGATTGGTTTTAAACTTATCGGGCTGCGCTTATAACAGTATTTTCATTAATTATCCTGCGCAGATAGAACCACTCAAACAAGAGCTTAATAGTGCGACTCCCATGGCCGATATCGACAAACTTGCCAGCAATATCAATGGCAATGACGGCTTACTCTATGCCCAAGAAGCGGGACGAATTGCTCAAGTCGCCGGCGATTTTGCTGCCAGTAAAAAATATTATCAGCAAGCAGTAGATGCTTATACCACCTTTGATGATAAAGCCAAAGTCAGCGTTAGTGACATTGGCGCCACAGCCAGCAGCTTAGTGTTAAACGACAATGCGATTCCGTACCGAGGCCCAGGGTATGAACGCATTATGCTGCACCAATACCAAGCTCTTAACTATTTGTTTAGTGGCGACTATCAGGGGGCTCTAGTCGAAGTTCGTCGCAGTAACGAACTACAGAGCAGCGAGCAAGAACGCTATCAAAAATCACAAAAGTCAGTTCAAGCCATGGCGAACGGCACCATAGATGCCGAGGTTAACAAACTAGGACAAGCTGCGGGCACAGTCACCAGTTCCTTCTTAAACGCTTACAGTTATTATACGACTGGCGTACTGCACGAAGTGCTGGGTGAGCCGAACGATGCCTATATCGATTATCGTAAAGCAGCACAAATCACTCCAGATAACACCTATTTACAGCAAGATCTGGTCCGCCTCGCCAAGCAACTCGGCATGCCACAGTATGATGAGTTTAAGCGCCGTTGGGGCGATGCTAAATTGCCCAACCCCAAAGATGGCCAAGTAATTTTGATGGTCGAGCGCGGCTTTGTGCCAGCAAAACAAGCTCTCACGGTACCTTTTACTATCCATGGTAACTGGCAGACAGTGTCACTCGCTACCTACATGCCAAACAATACTTTTGTGCCAGAGACGCAAGTGCAAGGTTTAGGTACAGTGCTGAAAACTGAACCTATTGCCAATATCGATGCCTTAGCCATCACTGCACTCAAGGAAGATCTGCCTGCGACGCTAGTTCGCCAAGTCGCTAGGGTCTATGCTAAATCTGAGATGGCCTATCAGATTGAGAAGAGTGGTAAACCAGGGAACAATGCTGCCGATATTGGCAGTATAGCGATGCAGATTTTTAACGTAGTAACAGAACAAGCGGATCGTCGTAGTTGGCTGACGCTCCCTAAACAAGCACAGATCGGGCGGCGTTATTTGAGTGCAGGTGAATACACTTTGCAGTTAGACAAAGCGCCACCGGCTAAAATTGATGTTGCAGCAGGCAAAACCACCTTAGTCTGGGCAATTGATACTGGTAATTACACCCGAATTTATTCAATAATCATTTAGCCTAGCGGTTGTGGTATTTGAATAAGACGTGTGTCATTAAGTTTATACAATCACAAAATGGAACTGACTATGAAACAATTTAAACTGATTTTTGTACTGGCTGCCGTTATGGGTCTAGCTGCATGTCAATCTAAAGTCGAATATGGCGATGCCACAGAAGTTGAAACCGTCAATGAGAACTTTGGCTCGACGGATCTACAAGCTATTGCAGCCAAGATGGTGGATAGCATGATGACTTTCCCTCCTATCGTGGCAATAACAGCCAATGACCGCCCGATTTTATTTGTTGATAGCATCAAAAACAAAACCTCAGAACATATCGACACTGAGTCTGTCACTGACTCTATCAGTAACAAATTATTGCGCTCAGGCAAGTTCCGTTTTATCGACATGACTAAAGTAGATTCAGTCCGTAAACAACTGGATTACCAAAACAACACTGGCATGGTTGACCCATCAACCGCCATCAAGTTTGGTCGTCAAATTGGCGCTCAATACATGTTATATGGCAATTTATCTAGCATAGTGAAGCAAGACGGTAGCACTAAAGACGTCTACTATAAGATGACAATGCGTTTAATGGATTTAGAAACAGGCCTTATCGAATGGTCTGATGAAAAAGAAATCCGTAAGATGAAGTCTAAGTCTTTCTTAGGCATGTAATTGTCCTATTGGCACTTAATTCTGCCAAACAGTAATCTCAAGAAGCCAGCGTTAACGCTGGCTTTTTTTTACATTTTTAACATTGGTAATCCAAGGTAAATAAGGTAGTGTACTCGGCCAAAATACACTGCGATGATGATGCTCAAAATTGACGCTGGCGCGAAGGATAATTTGCCACAAAGGCAAACCTACACACACGATATTGAATGCAAACATCCAAGCAGAAAACAAAACAAATCGTTGAAGGATTTAAGTTGTGAACTTGTTTAAAGCCAGTCTCGTTGCCCTTACCTGCGGCACATTAATGTCGTGTGCAACCCAAAGTACACTCAATACGGGTCCACGTGATACTAGCGCTTATATTAGCCAATATCAGGCTGCGCTTCGCTCGCAGGTCATCTCCGATATTCACTATGACTTGGATTTTCAGCTCACAGGGGACGCCGAGTTTTCCGCCACCTCCAAAGTGACATTTCAATTAAGTGAAGTACCAAAACAACTGAGCTTAGATTTAAACAAGGCGCAGATAAAACGCTTTATCATCAACGGTACCGCCGTATACCCCAATTACAATGGCGCTTATATCAGTTTAAATACGCGTTTGCTCACCTCAGGTGAAAATACCATTGAAGTGCAATTTAGCCGTGCCCACAGCACCAATGGTGAAGGTTTACACCGTTTTAAAGATCCAATCGATGGCAAGGTCTACCTCTACTCTCATTTTGAACCCGCAGCAGCTCAGCAGATGTTCGCAGTATTCGACCAACCAGATCTCAAGGCTAACTATCAAATTACGGTAACAGCGCCCAAAGACTGGCAAGTCATTAGCTCGATGCGTGAAAGCCAAATCACCCCAGCGGGTGCTTACAATCGTTGGACTTTCCCACAAACACCTAAGCTAAGCCCATATAACTTTTCGATGCACGCGGGCCCTTATCACATGTGGCAAGACAACTCAGGCCGCTATCCTATGCGCCTGTTCGCCCGTCAATCCGTTGCTAACCAAGTCACGGAGCAGGATTGGTTTACCTATACAAAACAAGGGTTAACTTTTTTCGATAATTACTTTGGTATTCCTTACCCCTTTAAGAAATACGATCAAATTCTAGTGCCAGACTTCCTTTATGGCGCGATGGAAAACGCAGGCGCAGTGACCTTTTCCGAAGATATCTTCCTTCATAAAGCGGCGATGACAGCAGATCAAAAGCAAAATCTTGCGGGCGTGATCATGCACGAAATGGCGCACCAGTGGTTTGGCGATCTCGTCACCATGAAATGGTGGAACGGCTTGTGGTTAAATGAAAGTTTTGCTTCATTTATGGGCACACTTGCGACTCAAGAAGCCACAGAGTTCACTAATGCTTGGCGTACCTTCTACGCTAAAGGCAAGCAAAAAGCCTATGAGCAAGACAGCTTAGTCACCACGCACCCCATTGAAGTACCAGTAGCAACAACCCAGAACGCCTTCGACAATATCGATGCTATCACTTACCAAAAAGGCGCATCAACGCTGAAACAATTACGCCATTTACTCGGCGACATGGTGTTTCGTCGTGGCGTCAGTAACTATTTAAAACAATACAGTTATCAAAACGCTGAGTTAGACGATTTTATCAATAGCCTAGGGAAAGCCGCTGGCCGCGATTTAAGTGCATGGACTCAAGAATGGCTCTACAGCGCGGGCGTTAACACCATCAAGGCGGAATATCGTTGTGAGGGCAACCGAATCAGCGAATTTAGCCTACGACAGCTCCCTGCAAGCGCAGAGCTACCCACATTACGTGAACAAAAAGTCCAAGTGGCTTTATTTACCCAAGGTCGCTTTGATCTGCGAAATGACATTACAGTGCCAGTGACTTACAAAGGCGAGCGTACTGAAGTTAAACAACTGATTGGTGAGCGCTGCCCAGACCTAGTCTATCCAAACTTTGATGATTGGGGCTTTGTGAAAGTCGAGCTTGATGACAAGTCATTTAATACCGCAAAACAACAACTGAGTAACATTTCCGATCCACTACTGCGATCTATGCTGTGGCAAAGTCTGTGGGACAGCGTCCGCGAAGGTAAATTGAGCTTAGATCAATACCTAAGCACAGTGTTTGTTAACGCGCCAGCTGAGACGGACTACACGATTGTTGGTCAGATCATCGATAGCATGTTGCGCTCGAAGGAATATCTCGCGCAGATCGCCCCTATTCAGCAAAACTACGCTGAAAATGCAATTAAAGGCTTAAGCCAAATGAGTCTGAGAAAAGCAATGGAAAATAAAGGCGATAATGACTTCCAACGGATCTGGTTCAATGCCTATGTCAGTTTAGCAAGCGACAGAGATTCACTGCGTCATTTAGCACAACTCATTGACGGTGAAACAAAAATTAAGGGGTTAACTTTAGATCAAGATTTACGATGGGCAATCATCACCCAGCTTAATCGCTATGATTTTCCTAACGCGCTGCAGCGCTTAACCAAAGAAGCTGCCAAGGATAATTCAGACTCTGGCGAAAAAGCGGCACTTGCGGCACAAGTGATCCGCCCTGAAGCGGCCGCAAAACGTCGTTGGTTAAGTAAAGTCCATCTAGACAGCCTGCCTTTCTCCAAACAGCGGATTATTATGCAAAATCTTTATCCTGCTGAGCAAAAACTATTAAGCGCAGCTACAGCGGAAGAGCGTCTGGCGAGCTTAATGGATATGGACAAAAAAGGGCCAGTATTTATGCGTAATTATAGCCATTTCCTCATCCCAACCGATTGTAATTACACTAGCATAGCGGCATTGGACAAAGTACTTGATCGCCAAACTGGGCTATCTAACCTTACCCGCCGTAATCTACTGGAAACCCGTCAAATAGAGCAGCGTTGTGTGCTGATCAAAAATAAGATGACCCACTAATATTTAGGTCATTTTAAAATGAACAAGGGGCTCCTAGGAGTCCCTTTTTTATGCTCTGTTACAGATGAGTCTTAAACTTGAACCAGCACACAAGATGCTACCTGCGCGAAATTAAGCTCACTAACCTTTGATATAAACAAGCCAGCATTCTGAATAATGAATTAATCACACTCACAACCAGAGACATATTTAATTAAATTGTTAGCTTGAGCTTATGTATTTTAACGGCTTACTGTCGATAACTAATGTTATTTATCACCTGTAAAATATTATTCATCTCTTCAGTTTAGTCTGCTAAGTTCCATCCGTTCATCAAATAAACAACCGCTGACGCAATCGTTATTGATATAAAAATCATGTAATTATTAAATTCATAAATTATGGGCGTCACTTCTAAATTTATTACTATAATTCTTCAATGATTTAATGTTTTGCCCCGTACTGCCGCTATACTAAAACAACGTTAGAGAGCTAACGGAATATAAAGGATATAGATTATGCGATCGACACTCAAAACGCGGCTGCTGTTTAGCAGTCTTTCCGCTGTACTGATCACTATTGCTGTACTCGTAAGTATCTCTAGTTATTTCATTAGAAATAATGCGTTAGAAAACACCCAACATGAAATTGACCAACTGGCGAATACCTTTTCATCCGGCATAGGTCAGTGGATGCAAGACAGAAAAATGGCCATTACGAGCCTAAAGCAAACCATTGAAGCCGAACCTAGTACCAACGTTACCCCTCATTTGTTGCAAGCGCATACTGCGGTTGACTTTGCCCTCACTTACTATGGTGACGAGCAAGGCAACATGTATCGCCAAGATCCGTCGCTGAATGCCGCAAATTATGATCCCCGCGTTCGCCCTTGGTATATGGATGCTAAAACGGCGGGTAAAATGATCATGACGGCGCCCTACGTCAGCGCCACATTGAAAAAACAAGTCGTAACTATAGCAGAACCTGTGATGAGCTCAGGCCAGCTCATAGGCGTAGCGGCTGCGAACTTAACCATAGATCAGTTAACAGATGCAGTGCAGCGCCTCCAAGTACCAGGCAAAGGTTACACTCTGATGGTCGATAATGCAGGGCTCATTATTAGTCATCCCAATAGCCAGCTAAATACTCAACAACTCACTAAAATCGATAGTAATTTTAGTAATAACTGGTTATCACAGCGCACTAATGCCAATACGATGGAAGAGCGAAACCTCGATGGTGCCACTAAGTTAGTCTATGTTGCGGCAATACCCTCAACAGACTGGGCGCTGATTTTCGTAATGGATAAGCAAGAAATCATGTCACAGGCAACCGATCTCGCTTGGTGGATGTCTGCCGTAGGTGTTGCACTATTGGTGCTGTTTGGTTTGATTTTAATCGCCATCTTTAAAATTCAATTCAAAGATCTCGAACGCGTTGCCCAAGCACTCAATGATATTGCCGAGGGCGATGGCGATCTCACTGTGCGCATTCATACTGCCAACAGTCACGATGAAATTGGTATGTTAGCTTCGGGTTTTAACCGCTTTGTAGAACGTCTACACGGTATGATTTCCCGCATGCACAAGATTGCGGGTCAATTGGAATATCAAGCCAAAGGAAGTAGTGCGTCGGCAACGGATAACAGTCAGCGCATTGAAGTACAGCAAGATGAAGTGACTATGGTTGCCACTGCGGTGACCGAAATGGCCAGCGCCACCGAGGAAATTGCCAGTAATGCGGAGCATACAGCGCAGACCGCTCAAAATGCGGTCGGACTTTCAAACCATGGCCATAAACAGGTAATGCAAAGCCAGCAATCTATCCGTAATTTAGCCAGTGAAGTCGAAACTGCAGGGCGAATTATCGGTGAACTGAACGAGCACTCACAAAAGATCAACAGCATTTTGTTGACCATTAGTGGCATCGCAGAGCAAACCAACTTACTTGCACTCAATGCAGCCATTGAGGCGGCACGTGCAGGAGAACAAGGTCGTGGCTTCGCTGTAGTTGCTGATGAGGTGCGTGTACTGTCACAACGTACGCATTCATCGACACAAGAAATTCAAGCGATGATCGAAACCCTACAACAAACCGCAGGCAAAGCCGTTAAGTCTATGACTCAAAGTCATGAAATGGCAGAAACCAGTGTGGCCGATGCTAATTCAGCCAGTGAAAGTCTGTTGCAAATCAGCAAAGCCATTAATGATATTTCAGATATGGCGAGCCAAATTGCCACTGCAGCCGAGGAGCAAACCTCAGTCACCAGCGAAATCAACCGTAATACAGAGTCGATTCGTGAAGTGTCAGAGAATCTCTCGATTGAGGCACAAACGTCTATGGTCCAAGCTCAAGAGCTCGCCCATTTAGCCGCATCATTGCAGCAGGAAGTTAATCGCTTCAAACTGTAATCAAAAGCCTTATTTTATATAAAGATTACATCAACAATTCCATACAATAATGCCCGCAAGTGTCAGTGACATTTGCGGGCATTACTTTACATATTATTTATTCAAAGACTTACAATGGCTCGCCTAAAGCGAGCTTAAATGATCTTCATCGCTTTATTTTCAGGAATATTGGCCTCAGGCCGAAGCTCAGCATGTAAGTTTCTTAATCCTTGGTAACCCATTTCAATTCGATTTCCGCCATTCTTTTTAGCTTTATACATAGCAGTATCCGCACAGGAAATAAGCTGTTTCTCATCTTCACCGTGCTCTGGATACAGAGCAATACCGATACTCGGCAGAATATGGATCTGCTGTTCGGCAAGCTCGAAGGGTTGCTCGAATACTTGCAATATTTTTTGTGCGGCCAGCAGGGTATTATGTGCTGAATCGACTCGTTCAAGTAAGATGACAAACTCATCCCCCCCAAAACGCGCAACGGTATCTGAGCCCCTCACACAACTGACTATTCGCTGTGCTGTCACTTGCAGTAATAAATCGCCCACGCTATGACCAAAAGTATCGTTAACCCACTTAAATTTATCTAAGTCTAAATAAAGCAAAGAGAAATAACTTGATTCCCTATGGGCTCGAGATAACGCCTTTTGAAATCTATCGTAAAAAAGCTCACGATTGGGTAACAAGGTTAACTGATCATAAAGTGCAATATGCTCTAATCGCGCGAGCATTTGTCGACGCTCAATCGCAAAAGCTATTTGCGTAGAAACAAACTCCAATAACTCACGGTCTTGGTGTGTATATGAAGCCGAAGTGGGCAAGCTATGCATAATCAAAGCGCCGATAACACCTTTCTGTAGCTTCAGCGGCACCCCCAGCCAACTTAAACAGCCATTACCCAAATCTTCACGAATCGCTTGGGGATAATCAGTTAAGGTCACGGGACACAGGAGTAAAGACTCAGCACTGCGGATCACTTGGTCAGTGAACACACTGAAACTTGCGATATCGATAAGCGAATCTTCGCCAGTAGCGGCTTTATAAGGAAAACTTAATTCATTTAAATCTTGATCGTACAATGCAATAGCAAAGTTTGCTGCAGGCAATAATTTAGCAATAATTTCATGAATTCGACGATACAGGGCTAGCAAGTCCTCAGCGACATGCACAGCCTCTGAAATCTCATATAAGGCTGCTTGTCTACGTTCGGCATTTTTGCTCTTAGAAATATCTCTAGCGACTGCGACACGCTGTTGATAAGCATCGGACCAACGTGCAGACCAAAGAATATCGACAATAACACCATCTTTACGCACATAACGGTTTTCAAAATCGACTTTAAAGCGACCTGCCATAATTTCATTGGCCGTTGCGAGAGTGCGTTCCCTATCCTCTGGAATGACAAGATCTAGCATCTGCATACCCATCATTTCTTCTGGGGTATAGCCAAAAATACGTTCTGCCCCAGCACTCACAAATTCAAACCTCCCCGCTTTATCGACGACACAAATAGCATCCAAGAGAAGGTCGATAAAATTGCTTAAGGAAGTGTAGCCATCATTATTCACGTAATTCTCCAATAAACGTCCGTCTTTGGCTAAGTCCTAAGTTTGATCATAAGCATAAAAATAATAATAACGCACTATTAGAGTAGGTTAATTTTCAATGTCATTCCAGAGTTGGCTAAGTTAAGTCAGACTTTTACAGAATTAAATTCAAACAAAATCAAACACAATACTTAAGGCCATCGGTGGCACTATTTGACTCTGGACGACAGATATCGGCACAATGCCCTAAAATGTTGGTCAACATCAGGGCGCAGCTTTGGTACGCGCAAATCGCATTAAAGGAATTTATTTTTGGACCGATTGTGCTCTCCGTTACATCAACCCAACCATTTTCGCCTTGGGCTTGCCATGTGGTCGCACTCGAATTGGCAAGAAAGTGTGTATGGTCACGGAACTAAACAAGCGGAGCGACTCGCCCGTTACGCGACAATATTCAATACTGTCGAAGGGAACACCAGCTTCTACGCAACGCCTGCACAGCAAACGGTAATGAATTGGCACAGTGCCACGCCCGATAGCTTTCGTTTTACCTTCAAACTACCGCAAACCATCACTCACCAAAGATTATTGCAACACTGCAGCCAAGAATTGAAAGATTTTTTCCAGATAATGGCACCATTAATCGATAAAACAGGGATCTGGAAAATTCAACTGCCCGCCCATTTCGGCCCAGAAAGCTTGCCTGCGTTAGCGCAATTTCTAGATCAAATCCCCCAAGGGTTAACCTATGGCGTCGAAGTCAGGCATCCTGCGTTTTTTGCTAAAGGAGATGCCGAGCGTGCGCTTAATCGATTACTCATCGAAAAAAAAGTGAATCGCATCATCATGGACAGCAGGCCCTTGTTTGCACTGCCGCCCTACAATGTCGCGATTATCGACGCTCACAAGAAAAAACCTCGAGTGCCAGTGCATGCGATTGCCACCGCCAATAATCCAGTGGTGCGCTTTGTCGGCCAACCAGACGATGCCGTAACACAACTCGCACAGCAAGGCGTTACTGCTTTACCTAAGGATAACGATGCCTTTTTTGATAATTGGCTCACCCAACTCCCGCTGTGGCTCGCAGAAGGTCGTGAACCCTATCTGTTTATTCATACTCCCGACAATGAAGCCGCGCCCGAACTGGCCATCCGTCTCTATCAAAAATTGCGCAGCCAAATTGCAGCGCACATTCAACTCGCCGAGCTACGCCTGCTTGATAAGAAACCTGAGGAGACAAGCACGCAGATGGGACTTTCTTGGTAAAACGGGCGCTAAGTAAAACGGACGTAAGAAGAAACCCACGGCAAACTCGCCGTGGGTATATACCCAAACAACCTGAAGATGCAGGATTCAGCGGGAATTTAACGCACTTTAGGCAAGGCGGTTATTTGCAGGCCTAGCGGGCTAAGTTAAAAATAACCAACGCAGCATAAAGTGCGTTAAAACCCGCCGGGACGGAGCGCCCAGGGCACTCCACTTCCGTGTTGCATCAATTCAAAAGGTGGCCGACATTCTGTCATTAATGCGCCTTGAATTGAAGCACCCTGGGCGCTCTGAAACTCGTATATTCAGGTAGCTTGGGTATAGATGAAAAACAGCTTTAACTCGGGATAAATAAGTTATTCATTTGCTCAAAACCAAGGGAAATGGCTTTAGGTATTGAATCCTTATCAACGGCAATAACCGCATCATTTGACTCTCGCTGAAACGGTTTTGCCTTAATTGAATTTAACAAAATTGGATTAAGCAAAGTGCTATAGGCCTGTAAAAATGAAGCTGGGCCAGTAGAAAAACGCTGCACACCTGCGGCAAATAACTCGCCGATATCCATCTGCTCATTCAATAGCATAAAATTCAGTGGCATATCCACAGCGGCAAACAAGCGCTTAGCGGTCTCGACCTGATTCGCGCCAGGGATAAAACCGCCATCCGCACCCGCAGCCTGATATTGAGTTAACCTATCGATAGTCATAACAACAGCGGCCTCACCACTGGCTAAACCCAGTAAATACACATCAGTTCGCGCATTAATAAATAATCCTTGGCAACGAGGATGGGCGCGAATAGCTTTAATTTTTGCCACCATCTCAGCAACACTTGCACTGCCATCCTCAATATTAATTCCTGCTACGCCAAGCTCAGCGAGCTGCGCAACAAAAGCAGCAACCTCATAGGGATCTTGGCTATAACCAGATTCAATATCTATCGTCACGGGCACTCGGCTCAGCCGTAGGATATTGTTCACTACGTCCAATAAAGCCACTTTAGGTAACGCTTGGCCATCGGGATAACCGAGCGACCAAGCCAATGCCGCGCTACTGGTCGCAATCGCACGGGCGCCCGATGCTTGGATGATGGCCGCACTGGCGGCATCCCAAGCGTTAGTTAATATCAGCGGCTCTGATTGTTGATGTAGTGCTTTGAAAAATATTCTAGATTGCTCAGCCATCTTATGTCCTTGTTGGTGTTGAAGGCTCAACTCTAACAAGATGGCTTAGGTAATTATCGCGGGAAACGGCACTGAACCGAAAAGCCAAGCCCTCAAGGCTTGGCTATGTGAGCATTCAACTTGAGTATTCTTGGCTAACCCCAAAGTGCATTGGCGAGGATAAACACACTCGCGGAGAGCAACATAGTAATAGGTAGTGTCAGCAGCCAAGCGAGCATGATTTGCTTAATGGTTTGGATCTGAAGCCCTGAACGATTAGCCACCATAGTACCCGCAACAGCGGAAGACAAAATATGAGTCGTCGATACCGGCATCCCTGTCATACTGGCAATCCCAATAGAGACGGCAGCGGTGACCTGCGCAGCAATACCTTGGCTGTAAGTCATACTCGATGAACCAATTTTTTCCCCCACGGTATATACAATCCGCCGCCACCCCACCAACGTGCCGCAACCCAGCGCAGTAGCAATGGCAATAATCACCCAAATGGGCGCATACTCAGTAGTTCTAGTGAGATCTTTTCGCCATTTAGCCAATGAACTCAAATCCTTAGCAGGAAGATCCAATTTAGCCACTTGGCGAGCAGTATCATCGATGCACAACAATAAACGTCGCACCTCGCGTCGCTCTTCTACATCCATATCTTTGTAAGTCGAGACTTTTGCTAAGCGACGGTCAAGTAACGACATCGCCGGTAATACATTGGCAGATGAGCAATGGGCCAGCATATATTCGGGAACGTTGACCAAGGCTTTAAAGTCGATAACATCCGCGATAACGGCTTGGTTACGGTCATAAATCGCCATAATGCGACGATTAGCATCTTGAGTTCTTTCTAAATCATAGGGTTGACTGCCCATGTCCAAGGCAAAATAAGCCGGTGCCATACAAATCAGCACTAGCATCACTAAACCTATCCCCTTCTGTCCATCGTTAGAACCATGGGCGAAACTCACCCCCATAGCGGAGATAATTAAACTCGCCCTTGCCCAAAATGGAGGGTGTTTTTTACCATTAATCTGCATCTGCTCATCTGGGGTACGGTGAATTTTATGTTTCTGCCAAACGTATTTCATGATGAGCAAAAAAATCCCTGCCATCACAAACCCTAAGGTCGGCGAAATAATCAAGGACAGCATGATCTGCGTTGCTTTAGAGACATTAATGCCCTGTAGGATAGGCTGATGATTTATCCAAGCGAACGCGCCACCCACGCCCATTATCGAACCAATCAAGGTATGGGAACTCGATGCCGGAATACCAAAATACCAAGTACCTAAGTTCCAGATAATTGCCGAAAATAGCAGGGAAAACACCATCAACAAGCCTTGGATTGAGTCCATACCGAGCAAGGAGTCTACGGGTAATAAATGCACTATCGCATAGGCCACCCCTAACCCCCCTAACAGCACACCCGCAAAATTAAATAATGCGGAGGTAACGACCGCCAGATTTGCCGGCATTGCCTTGGTATAGATCACCGTCGCCACCGCATTTGCCGTGTCGTGGAAGCCATTAATAAATTCGTATGCCAGTACAAAAAGTACGGCAAGGACTAAACCCACCGACCACGCAAAGCCTAACGTTGTGAACATTTCAAACATAAAATACTTACCCATGGCGAGAACGCCCACAGGTTACGCCCAAGTTTGGGGTCTTTTACAGTGAAAAATTGTTTAGATTGTCAAAAAGTGAATTAGCCCCCAATAACTCAGTAGCATGCTTGCAATTAACACTGGCTTGATTTTATTCGGCCAAATGAATATTTGTGCCGCGAAAAGGTGCAATATATTGATTCAATATTAAATAAGCCAACTAAAAATAGTGTTCATAACCATACGCCGTAACAGGGTTATATCCCATGATCGCCTAACCGAAATCGCTGTGGCGTCATCCCAAAACGCTCCTTGAAGGCTTTGATATAGGATGAATCATTTTGATAACCAATTTGGTGGGCCACATTCTGTATTGATAGGTCAGTGGCCAATAACGACAGCGAATAGATCAGCCGCAAATGTTGACGCCATAATACGAATGAAGAACCAAACTCCCTCACAAATAGCCTCGACAATGTTCGTTCCGATGCCCCAACCATCTCACCCCATTTCACTAAAGAGAAATCTAAAGCTGGCGTTTGGGTTAAATGCTCAAAAATCAATTTTAGGCGCCTATCTTGCGGTATCAGTAACTTGAAAGTCTGTCCTTCCGCACTATTAATTTGATCATATAACACCTCAAGCAAACGCAGTATTGGCGCCTGAACCATTGGCTCAACATTCGTTGGGGTATTAAAAGCACATTGTTTTCTGAGCGTTAACACTAACTCCCTTATAAAAGCACTCATAGCGACAGGCTTAACCATGGCACCATAATCTCGACCATACATAGGATTCAAATAGACACCAATAAAGCAGGTATCTGTAATCGCAACAGACTCATGCATGATACCTGCAGGCACAAAAAGCGCTGTGGTATGGGGAACCAAAAAAAGTGCCTCATTTGCCTCTGTCTGTAACAGGCCTTGAAGCGGAAAAATAAGCTGATGCCAACAGTGCTGGTGTAAAACATCCACATAACCCTTCTGCATCTCAATCGTTTTGACAAAAGAAGGCATATTAGGCGCTTGCTCAATAATGGCGTTAATCGAATCGAGTTGGCGACTTAGCATTATTACTTGTCCATATGACGTTATTCAGCCAAATAAAAAGGATTGTAGCATAGCGTTATCCCATAAAAGACACAGGAAAACTCGATGCGCATTCATTGCATTATCCATGAAAGCTATGAAGGTCCAGGCTATTTTAGCGATTGGGCTGCAAGCAAAAACTACAGTATGAGCTTTAGCAGAATCTATCTAGATGAAGCTTTACCCGACAATAGTGATGGTTTTGATCTATTAATTATCCTCGGTGGCCCTCAGTCTCCCGCGACATGCAAAAACGATTGTCCATATTTTGATAGCCAAGCAGAACAAAGGTTTATCAGACAAGCTATCCAAAAAAATAAAGCCGTTGTGGGGGTTTGTCTTGGGGCACAGTTAATCGGTGAGTCATTAGGTGCCCGTTATCAAAAGAGTCCACATGCCGAGATTGGTTACTTTCCTATTGAACTGACTGCGGCAGGAAAAAGTGATATTAACCTTAAGACATTTTCGACCACTGAAGTGGTCGGCCACTGGCATAACGACATGCCTGGCCTCACTCCCGATTGCGAAGTGCTCGCCACAAGTGCAGCCTGCCCGCGGCAAATTGTACGTTACACAAATTTAGTTTTTGGATTTCAATGCCATCTTGAATTTATTAGTAGCCAATTAGCGCCATTAATTGCTCAAGAAAATGCTTTTTCTAGCATACAGAAAATGCCATATATTCAAAGCCCTGAATTCATACTGGGGCAATCAACGGCTAGGATGAATCAGTTACTGGGGCATTTTTTAGATAATCTAGTCCTAACCTATCAAGCCGTATAAAGTAAAAAGTGGCTCAAGCCAAAACAAAAACGCCAGCTAAGTTAGCTGGCGTTTTAGATTAATGAATCACGAATCGCTTATTGCAGATGACCTGCATTGTGCAATTCACGATCATCCTTTGCAGGCGGATTCCACTGATACATCCAAGTCTCAGACAATGGCTGACCATCGACCTCCAAATAGACTCTCAGGTTAATCGGCTCAGTACCATCTCCCGGGGGCACTACGTCAAACATAGCGCGGTAACCATTAATCGAGGCTAGAGGACGGGCAGATTCAATTTCCACTTTGCCTTCAGATGCTGTGATCACGGCTTTAACTTGGGTGTCTTTACCTATCATAGGTAAAGTTCCACCCGCGAAATCAACCACAAAACGCTTACTGTAGTATTTGCGTTTCTGGCCAACTACGCCGCCAATCCCGGTGAAGGTATCGACAACCCGAGCACGGGGTGATTGAACCGGTGGAATGCCACCCCAGTACATATTGTAGCTGTACAGCAGCTCTTGACCAGGAACAATCGGCTCAGCAGGATTCCAGAAAGCCACTATGTTATCAAAGGTTTCATCCAGTGTTGGAATTTCAACCAACTGCACTGAACCTTTACCCCAACTGCTGGTTGGTTCAATCCATAGGCTTGGGCGTTTATCATAAAACACGCCGTCGTCCTGATAATGATCAAAGTTACGATCACGTTGCAGTAAGCCAAAACCTTTTGGATTTTCATCGCTATAGGCGTTGAATCGCAGGTTTTCAGGGTTACCTAGCGGACGCCAAATCCATTCACCATTCCCCGTGTGCATGGCTAAACCATCGGTATCATGGATTTCTGGACGCCAGTCATAACCGGTGCGGCGATCGTTCTCACCCACCATAAACATACTGGTCAGTGGCGCAACGCCTAAACGTTCAATCGCTTTACGTGGATAAACAGCCACATCCACCTTCATTTTTAAACGTTCACCCGGTTCGATATCAAAACGATAAGCCCCCGTGACACTCGGAGAGTCTAGCAAGGCATACACAGTGGTGATATTCGATCCTGGTTTAGGTTTTTCTAACCAGAAATTGGTGAACATTGGAAACTCTTCGGGTTTTGGCAGTGCAGTATCAACCGCTAAGCCGCGAGCCGACAAACCGTACTGCATTTCTTGACCCACGGCGCGGAAATAACTAGCGCCAAGGAAGGCAACAATGTCACGCTGCCAATCGGTATTAAATTGCATACGGAAACCCGCAAAACCAAGATCCTTAGGCAACTGACTACCTTTGACCTTTGACTTGCCGTAATCGAACATTGAAGGTGAATATTCGATTAACTTAGCCTTACCCTCATTTAGCTCATAAATATGGATAGGGGTATCAAAAAACAGCCCAAGATGGAACAGTTCGGCACGAAACTCCGAATCTTGATCACGCCATAGCGCGGCTTTCTTCTTGAAGTGGAATTGTTGGTAATCATCCCAACTCATGCCCTGAAGGCTTTTAGGTAATTCGCCTTTATGACTCTCATAGGGTTGTGCAGCCATAGTACGGGCATAACCCTTAAGCCAAGCGTAACTAAACTCTTCACCTTCTTGTGGTGACGCCTGCTTACCTGCCGCACATGCTGAAAGACTCAGCAATACGCTACAGGTTAACAATACGCCACCGACCATACGCTGCAAACGGCCGCGACGAGAGGAAGATTGGGCTTCAATCGAGGGTTGTGTCGCCCTCGATTCTTGATAAACGTTTCTTTGTTCGGGAAATAAATTGGGTTGCATAAGCAGACTCTGAATTGGTGTAACTTCCTGACACTTCCCTGCAAATCTGACTCAATTGCAGCGATGGCCCTGTGGAGAACTGTTGATGACAGAGGTAACAATACAGCGATCAGCAACAATTCGCCAGAATCTAGCATACTTTCTGTCGAATGGAATATGGCATGCTAGCTATTTTCAATCTTGAGGCCTATTTATGAAAATATGATTAAAAAATTCCGTTATTTACTGAATTCACGCCCATAAAAACTTCACTGCCAGCAAGAAGGCCGTCGACTTAATATCTGAAGATAAAGTGCACCTTCGGCATAGGTTAATTATCTGCTCAGCGTGTTAACTCGAAGAGATAATATCGCCAGCCCGCAAAATCGGTTTATGGCCTTAAAATCATACAAGTCGCCGTAGCAGTGGCGAGCAGTTTTCCATCCTGTGTTTTTAGCGTACCTTCCGAAATACCTAAAGACTTAGATAAATTGATCACCTTGCCCTCAGCCACTAACACTTGATGTTTAGGCACAGGTCGAATCATTTTAATATTCAAGTCGATAGTGCCGTAACCGACACCCGCTTCAAGCAATGTATGCACGGCGCAACCTGTAACCGAATCCAATACAGTCGCGGCAAAACCACCATGAACACCGCCCAATGGGTTGAGGTGCTTATCATCGGCAGTCGCATGGAATGTCACCGTTCCTTCGTCGGCTTGAACCAGCGACATTGGCATAGTGAGAGAGATAGAAGGTGCGGGTAATTCACCCCTTGCCATCGCCTGTAAAATGGCTAAACCCGACATTTGCTGAATATTCATATTCCACCTAAATTGATGAGCGTCAAAGCACATGAATAAAAATGACCGCTTAACCACTTTGGATTAGGCGATCATTTAACTGAAAATCCACTTAAACGCTCAGTCTGCATTAACCCCAGCTGCGCCTAAATTGGGCCAATCTACTACTAAAAAGACTAATAAATATAAGCTCAGCGAAGATCGAATCTATCTAAGTTCATCACCTTAGTCCAAGCGTCGATAAAATCATCGACAAATCGCAGCTGTGCATCACTACTCGCGTACACTTCTGCGAGTGCACGCAGCTGCGAATTAGAGCCAAAGATCAAATCAACACGACTTGCAGTCCACTTTTGCTGGCCACTGACGCGATCAACACCCACAAACATATCCTCCGCTTTAGAAGTGGGTTTCCACGTCGTCCCCATATCGAGCAAGTTAACAAAAAAGTCATTGGTCAAAAACTCAGGACGCGCAGTCAAGACACCTGTTTTTGACTGATCAGAGTTCGTATCTAACACCCGCAGACCGCCAATAAGCACTGTCATTTCCGGCGCAGTTAAGGTCAGCAATTGTGCCCTATCGACCAATAACTCCTCCGCCGAAACAGAAAACGGAGTGGGATGATAATTTCTAAAGCCATCTGCGACAGGTTCAAGTACCGCAAAAGATTCCACATCAGTTTGTGCTTGCGTGGCATCCATACGACCCGGCGTAAATGGAATCGTTACTTCAACCCCCGCATTTCTAGCCGCTTGGTCAATACCGACGCAGCCTGCTAGGACAATCAAGTCAGCAAGGGAGATTGTCTTACCTCCTTGATTGAACTCAGACTGAATACTCTCAAGCACTTTGAGCACCTTAGCGAGCTGCTCAGGCTGATTCACTGGCCAATCTTTTTGCGGCGCGAGTCGAATTCGAGCACCGTTCGCACCACCGCGCATATCAGAACCCCGGAAGGTCGATGCCGAGGCCCAAGCAGTGGCAACGACTTCTGAAATCGTTAATCCAGAACCAATAATCTTAAGTTTAAGATCAGTAACATCCTGCTCATTAACCAGAGGATGATCAACCGCAGGAATGGGGTCTTGCCAAAGAAACGTTTCTGCAGGCACTTCAGGACCCAAATAACGCGTGCATGGACCCATATCTCTGTGTGTCAGCTTGTACCAAGCTTTTGCAAATACATCGGCAAACTCATCGGGATTTTCAAAGAATCGACGTGATATTTTCTCGTAATCAGGATCGAAGATCAGTGCAAGGTCAGTGGTCAACATAGTCGGCACATGACGTTTTGAGGCGTCGTGCGCATCGGGGATCACCCATTTACCCGCGCCATTTTTAGGTATCCACTGATGGGCACCCGCAGGGCTCTTAGTCAGTTCCCATTCATATCCAAATAGATTTTCAAAAAAATTGTTACTCCATTGGGTTGGTGTTGAGGTCCAAGTCACTTCGAGGCCACTGGAAATAGTATCGCCACCTTTACCGCTTTTATAGCGACTCAACCAACCTAGCCCTTGCTGTTCAATACCTGCGGCTTCTGGCTCAGGTCCTACTAATGCTGCGTCACCTGCACCATGGGTTTTACCAAAAGTATGACCACCGGCAATCAAGGCTACGGTTTCTTCATCATTCATCGCCATGCGGGCAAAGGTTTCGCGGATATCTACGGCGGCAGCGAAAGGATCAGGGTCGCCATTGGGTCCCTCAGGGTTAACATAAATCAACCCCATTTGGACTGCGGCGAGGGGATCTTCAAGATCTCGCTCTCCCGAGTAACGCTTATCATCTAACCATTTATTTTCCGCACCCCAGTAAATATCAGCTTCGGGTTCCCAAATATCGACTCGCCCACCAGCAAAACCTAAGGTTTTGAATCCCATAGATTCCAGCGCGACATTCCCCGTAAGGATCATCAAATCGGCCCAAGAGATTTTATTGCCATATTTTTGTTTAATCGGCCAAAGGAGCCGGCGTGCTTTATCGAGGTTTACGTTATCAGGCCAGCTGTTTAACGGTGCAAAACGTTGATTACCGCTCCCCGCTCCGCCACGTCCATCACCGGTACGATAGGTGCCGGCACTGTGCCATGCCATACGAATAAATAGCGGCCCATAGTGGCCAAAATCTGCAGGCCACCAGTCCTGTGAATCCGTCATTAATGCGAGAAGATCTTGCTTTACAGCAGCTAAATTGAGGGATTTAAAGGCTTCAGCATAATTGAAGTCATCACCCAAAGGATTAGATAAGGAAGAGTGTTGGTGCAGAATATCGAGCCGGAGCTGTTTAGGCCACCAATCTCGATTCGAGGTGCCACCAGCAGAATGGTGCATAGGACATTTGTTCTCAGACATAACGTGCTCTCCTTCTGTTCGCAAAAAATATTCAAGTAAATAAAATCTAAATGACTTTTGCCGCAAGTTTGTACTGCTTAACGCTCTCTACCACAGACTAATCGTTTCAATAGAGAAACAAAAAACCAGTCTAACGACCTTACCTTACCTCTAGATGAAACGCGATGAATCAGCTCATTAAAAAATATTCAGCAAAAATTACCCTTTCTAAAATAAGCCATTAAAGGATAGTAGAATGATACCAATCATAAAAAATCAAGGGCTGCAAAATGCAGCCCTTGATTTTTATTGGGTAAAACTATGGGATAACTGACTATTTGACTTCTGCCACAGGTTTACGTCTATTGTGCGCAATGATCAGGGCAACTAAACAGATAACCCCGACAGCGATACCCACTGGCTGGCTCAAAGGTTGCGGTAAACCTAAGCCAATACCCGCAGTCATAATATAAGACACAGTAACGCTGGTGCCGCCAATTGCTGGTAAGCTAACAATCCAATGGAAGGTCCCACGATCGAACAAATACTTAGTCGCTAACCACAATACACTGGTTGATAGCAGCATATTTGAGAAAGCAAAGTAACGCCAAATCAAAGAGAAATCGATCTTCGTCATAAAGTACGCAATGGTCAGAATAGGCACAGCAACCAATAAACGATTACGCATACTTTGCGGAATATGGAAGGCATCGATAATCGTCAAACGCAGCGAACGAAATGCGGTATCACCAGAGGTGATAGGGAAGATAGCCACGGCCACAATCGCCATAATACCGCCCGCAACACCTAAATACGTAGTTGCCACTTGATTAACTACTAAACCTGGGCCACCTTGGTCGAGCAAACTCTTAAGCTCAACATAACCGCCAGGGAAAGCTGCAATACCCGCCGTTGCCCATACACAAGCAACGATACCTTCAGCAACCATAGCGCCATAATACACAGGGCGAACATACTTCTCATTCGTCAAGCAACGAGCCATGATGGGCGCTTGAGTTGAATGGAAACCGCTAATCGCACCACAGGTAATAGTCACAAATAACAGTGGCCAAACAGGTAGTCCATCTGGGTTTGGTTCGAGTAACTCGTTGTTGTAATGACTGTGGTCGAAATAGGCAAACACATCCCCCATTTCAGGTAACTGCGGCGCATTGATCATTAGAGCAACGGCGATAGAAACTGTCATGACTATCATCAACAAACCAAATGCGGGATATAATTTAGTGATGATTTTATCAATCGGCAACATAGTCGCTAAAAAGTAATAGACTAAAATCACTAACACCCAGAAGGTATTATTGCCAAAGATGGTGTCTTTAAAATAATCGAGATTACTCAGCAAACCTGCGGGGCTCATGATGAAGACCACGCCCACAAAAAACAGCAGCATAGCCGTAAACAGCAACATCACGCCTTTAAAGTAAATATTAAAGTAGTGGCCCGCAATCTCAGGCAGACTCTTACCGTCTTCTTTTATGCTGAGCACGCCAGAAAAATAATCATGTACTGCGCCGCCAATAATATTCCCCAGTACAATCCACACTAAGGCTATTGGGCCGTAAAGTGCACCGAGGATCGGGCCAAATATCGGCCCCACACCCGCGACATTGAGGAACTGGATCAGAAACGCTTTAGCCGGATGAACCGGAACGTAATCGACGCCATCTTCGAATCTCGCCTGTGGTGTTATCGCTTTAGGATCTATACCCGCTTGCCGCTCAACAAAGGGACTATAGAACTTGTATGCAAGCACTAAGAGTGCGATACAAATAAAGAAAATTAACATTATTTAATTATCCATACTTTAGTAGGAGGTGATTTAATGGAGAGTTTCATTGAGTTAGTGACTGAGGTCAAGCAACACACTATTAGACTAATGTCGGGTTGATTATCTGAAACAGCCGTACGAGTGGGTATAGATGAACAAACGCGTTTAAAAATAATCCCTATGAAGTATTTATGCACTCAGTAATACAACCAACTATTTTGATGTATCCCAATTGCCTCTTCTTGAACTCTTTGCCCTAGGTATTCCTGCAAACCATCGCTATCGAAAATGAAATGAACACAGACAATATCGCATGTGACTGGCGGCGAGATGCTAGCAGCATAGACGAGTGTTTCGTGACATCCCAATATACAACCCCAAGTTAAAGACACTATCTACACTCACAAGCTAAACCCGCAATCTACACTACGATCGATAGCCACAACCTAAAGCTAACATGCCACTTGATGATGCTCATCTAGCCCATTTTTAGGTTACTAATGGTTCGACTTTATCACTCATTATTTTTAGCTATTTTAGAAAACAAAAAACCAGCCAAATGGCTGGTTTTTTAGGGGGTATTTCATCGTAGCGATGCTCAGGTCATACCTAAATCAATCACTGTAAACTTAACCTATTGCGACTTACAAAAAGTCGAGTGGCTAAACTAATACAACAAAATGTACCAACGAAATGTACCAACGAAATACCTTGTTCGACTGCATTACGCCTGTGGGCGCATTGCAGGGAACAGGATCACGTCACGGATAGTATGAGTGTTAGTGAACAACATCACTAAACGGTCGATACCAATACCTTGACCTGCCGTGGGTGGCAAACCGTGTTCCAGTGCAGTGATATAGTCTGCATCGTAGAACATAGCTTCATCGTCACCTGCATCTTTCGCATCAACCTGTGCTTTAAAGCGGTTGTCTTGATCTTCAGCATCGTTCAGCTCGCTAAAGCCGTTAGCCACTTCGCGGCCACCGATGAAGAATTCGAAACGGTCAGTGATGAAATGGTTGTCATCATTACGACGTGCCAATGGTGAAATATCCGCTGGGTAGCCAGTGATGAACGTCGGTTGCATCAATTGCCATTCAGCAGTTTCACCGAAGATTTCTTCAAGCAGCTGACCACAAGTCCAGAACTTCTCAATCTTCATGCCTAAGCTTTTCGCCAAATCGCGCATGAATTCAACATCTTTCACTTGCTCATAGGTCATAGCTTGGATAGTCGCGTTATCAGGATTGTACTTCTGAATCGCTTCTAACATGCTTAAACGTGCGTATGGGCCGCCGAAATCAACTGTGTGCTCACCGTAGGGCATTTGCGCACTGCCAAGCAGTTCGATAGCAATCGAGCTGAGCATTTCTTCGGTAAGGTCCATCAGATCTTTGTAGTCAGCATAAGCCATATAGAATTCCATCATAGTGAATTCTGGGTTATGACGTGGCGACAGACCTTCGTTACGGAAGTTACGGTTGATTTCGAACACACGCTCAAAACCACCGACCACTAAACGCTTCAGATATAATTCTGGCGCGATACGCAGATACATTGGCATGTCTAAGGCGTTGTGATGGGTGATAAAAGGACGCGCCGAAGCACCACCAGGGATCACGTGCATCATAGGGGTTTCAACTTCCATGAACTCTTTTTTGATCATGAAGTTACGAATTGCAGAAACCACTTTAGAACGCATGATGAAGGCATTGCGCGAATCTTCGTTAACGATGAGATCCACGTAACGTTGACGGTAACGCATTTCTTGATCGGCTAGACCATAATAATCCGCAGGCAATGGACGCAGTGCCTTGGTCAGTAGCTCGTACTGTTCCATGTTGACGTATAAGTCGCCTTTGCCAGACAAATGCAGTTGGCCGGTTACGCCTATGATGTCACCGATATCCAGACCTTGAAAACGCTCTTTCAAATCAGCTTGTACGCTTTTTTCAGCGTAAGCTTGAATACGGCCAGACACGTCTTGGATCACTAAGAAAGGACCACGTTTTGCCATGATGCGGCCAGCAATGCTGGTCTTAAAACCTAAGGCTTCGAGTTCTTCTTTAGTGCTTTGACCATACTGTGCTTGCAGTTCAGCCGCTTTATGGGTGCGACGGAAGGTATTTGGATGGGCATTAGCACTACAGTTTGGGCGGATGCTTTCTAGCTTGGCACGGCGCTCGGCGATCAGTTTGTTCTCATCAATTACTTGTTCAGTCATCTTATTTCTCGTCTATACCTTGAATTAATTACAGCCCAGATTTCAAACTGGCTTCGATAAACTTATCCAGATCGCCATCGAGTACCGCTTGAGTATTGCGGGTTTCAACGCCTGTGCGTAAGTCTTTAATGCGGGCATCGTCTAATACATAAGAGCGAATTTGACTGCCCCAGCCGATATCAGACTTAGCGTCTTCTGCGGCCTGCTTGTCGGCATTTTGCTTGAGCATTTCTAACTCAAACAGTTTTGCTTTCAGCTGCTTCATCGCAGCATCTTTATTTTTATGCTGTGAACGGTCGTTCTGGCACTGCACAACGGTATTCGTCGGTAAGTGGGTAATACGAATCGCCGATTCCGTTTTGTTAACGTGCTGACCACCCGCGCCCGATGCGCGATAAGTGTCAATACGTAGATCCGATGGGTTGATATCAATCGTGATATCGTCATCGATTTCTGGATAAACGAACACAGAGCAGAATGACGTATGACGACGACCCGATGAATCGAATGGCGACTTACGAACTAAACGGTGCACGCCAGTCTCAGTGCGTAACCAACCGAACGCATATTCGCCAGTAAACTTAATGGTCGCACCTTTAATACCGGCCACGTCACCATCGGTCACTTCCATCAACTCAGGGCTAAAGCCATGGGCTTCGCCCCAACGTAGGTACATACGCAGCACCATGTTGGCCCAATCTTGGGCTTCGGTACCACCACTACCAGACTGAATGTCTAAATAACAGTTTGACGCATCTTGCGGGCCGGAGAACATACGACGGAATTCAAGATCGGCAAGGCGGCTTTCGAGATAATCCAGCTCTTTACTGGTTTCATTGAAGGTATCTTCGTCTTCCTCTTCAATAGCCAGCTCGAGTAAGCCTTCAACATCTTCAAGACCTGAGTCCATATCGTCTATGGTTTTGACCACAGCTTCTAGGCTGGCGCGCTCTTTGCCTAAGGCTTGGGCGCGCTCTGGGTCGTTCCACACTTCTGAACTTTCAAGCTCACGGGTAACTTCTTCTAGACGCTCATTTTTGGCATCGTAGTCAAAGATACCCCCTAAGAAGCTCCGTGCGCTCGGCAAGCTCCTTAATTTTGAATTTTACTGGATTAACTTCAAACATGAGTTTTCAACTTTCTTTATTTGGCCGCTTTAATTGATCTTCCACTAAAAGGGGCGATGATTAACAGTATTTGCAACCGCGCATTTTAACCTAACCAGACTGGTAAACCTAGGGGTGCACTGTTCATTAAATGGGATAACAAGGATTATTTTCCAAGCTAAAAGACCACAGCACTAAAGCCGAGACTAACAAAAAGCAATGAGTTAAGACTGTGATCTTACTTAAATTTAGCCAAGAATTTAGCCAAGAATTTAGCCAAGATGATGCTATGCGCGAGGCCAATGGCTGACACACAAGCGCTCTCCTGCCTAAAAAATCCCCATAATATCAAAGGAAACACAACTAAAAAGGCCTGATAACACCAACCCCATCACGACTAAATTAGAACAAACATTCACCAGCGCACAGTCTGGGCGTGTTTGTGATTCAAGCTGCAATTTTGCAGCAAACTTCACTCGCCCATAAGCGTCTTCTAAAGCTGTCTAGGTATACTCGAAACAACCTAAGCCTGCAGCCCCGCGCTATAGCAGCTAAGCACCCTACATATAAAAAGGCCATGGGATGATAGAACTTCGAATTGATGACCAAGTGTTGTCGGTTAATCCGACCGATAACCTACTGCAAGTGGCGCATGCTGCTGGCATAGCAATACCCAGCTTATGTGATCCCAGCGCAGCCTCGCAGCAATTAGGCATTCACGAATATGCAGACAAGCAAGCCTGCAATTTGTGTGTCGTCCAGATTGAGAATTCCGACGCCAGTTTGCGCTGCGTACGCGCCTGTGAAACGTCCGCCACAGTCGGCATGCGAGTCATAACTCAGTCTGAATTCTTAAGTCAAAAACGCAAACAAGCGCTGACTGAGATCTTGAGCGATCATTTTGCTGATTGCGAAGCCCCCTGCCAACAAGCATGCCCCGCGGGCGTCGATGTGCAGAGTTACCTGTATCACATAGCCCAAGGCAACCATACTGAAGCCGTTAAAGTCATTAAACAAACCTTGCCACTGCCGCTATCTATTGGCCGAGTTTGCCCCGCTTTTTGTGAGGCACAATGTCGCCGTGGGCTAGTCGATGAGCCCATCGCTATTCGTCAATTAAAACGCCACGCCGCTGATCTCGATCTCGCCGATGGCGAAAAGGGCGGCACGAGTTATGTGCCGCCACGCCAAACCGACACGGGCAAAAAAGTTGCCATTATCGGTGCGGGTCCAGCTGGGTTAAGTGCCGGATATTACTTATCAAACCAAGGCCATAGCGTAGAGGTATTCGAATCTATGCCACAGGCGGGTGGTTGGCTACGTTATGGTATTCCTGAGTATCGTTTACCTAAGGCGATACTCGATAAAGAAATCGAACTCTTGTGCCATAACGGGGTAACCATACACACAGAAACACGTCTCGGTCACGAGATACATTTAAATCAATTAGTTGAAGATTTTGATGCCGTCTGTCTCGCCATTGGCGCCCAAAAAGCTGTGCCTATGGATTATCCCGGCAGCACACTCGCGGGTTGCTACTTAGGTGTCGATTACTTAAAAGATCATTGTCTCGAAAAGACACTTGTTTTAGGTAAGAAAGTCGCGGTCATTGGTGGTGGCAATACCGCTATTGATTGCGCCCGCACAGCGGTGCGTGAAGGTTGCGATGTCACCCTAATTTACCGTCGCACCCGCGCCGAAATGCCCGCCGAAGCTTACGAGGTACATGAGGCCGAAGTCGAAGGGGTGAAGTTTCATTTTTTAACCAATCCGCTTGAAAACCATAGCGATGTGCAAGGTAGAGTCCATGCAGTCACCTTCGCTAAGATGGCACTCGGCGAAGCCGATGCCTCTGGCAGACGCGCTCCCGTTGATACTGGTGAAACCTTTACTCAAGATTTCGACACTGTGATAGCCGCAGTATCACAAACTCCCGATATGAGTTTTATGCAAGATCCCGCGAGCCACTTAAGCAATGGTGAACTCGCTCTCAGCCGCTGGAATACCTTTATTGGCTGCGAGCACACTATGTCGTCCGGGGTTGAAAAACTCTTTGTGGTGGGGGATGCACGCCGAGGCCCTGCTACCGCAGTCGCCGCGATAGGCGACGGCAATAAAGCCGCAATTGCCATAGATAAATTGCTCAAACAAGGCCTAAGTTGCGAGCTGCATGCCACTGAATTTAATTCATCAAAAGCAGTCGGTAACACAATAAAACAAGGCTTGCCAACTACCGAACTCTACCCCTCTGTCGCACGTAAAGCCCGTTTAACCATGCCCGAATTGAACGCGGTGCAACGTTTACTCAATTACGGCGAAGTCGAGCTAGGCTTTGCTCCCGATGCCGCCATGCAAGAAGCTGCTCGCTGCCTCGAATGCGCCTGCCAAGCCAATACGGATTGTAAATTAAGGGACTATGCGACCGACTACCATGTCGAACCTAAGTCACTCAGCACTCAAAGCGTGCGTAAGTTTTCGGTCGATAAATCGAGTCCGTTCATTCAATTTGATGCAAATCGTTGTATTAGCTGCGGTAAGTGCGTTGATGTGTGCCAGTTGCAGAGTGGCCATTGTGCGATTCAATTTGCCCATGATTCCTATCAAGCGCTGCCGCAAGATATAAGTGAAACCGCCACGCGCCGCGCACCGAGAGTCGGCTTTAGCGCTAGCATGGCCGACAGCAAATGTGTGCAATGCGGCAACTGTGTGCAGGTTTGCCCAACGGGTGCACTCGTCGATGCGCGGGATAAACGCCAAGGCGATGAAACGCCACTCAAAACCACATCAACGATTTGTACCTATTGCGGCGTAGGCTGTCGGCTTGACCTTAAAATCGATACCAGCACGAATCAGATCCGTCATATCGAGGGCAATGAAGAGTCTGTGGTAAACCAAGGCATGTTGTGTGTGAAAGGCCGGTTTGGTTTCGATTTTATTCACAGTGAAAAACGCCTCACCACGCCACTCATTCGTAAAAATGGCCAGCTCACGCCAAGTAGTTGGCCTGAAGCCATCGCCTATGTGGCCGAACATTTACAGCAAATAAAACAGCAACATGGCAGCAATGCACTGGCAAGCTTGGCCTCGGCAAAAGCCACCAATGAAGAAAACTTCCTGCTGCAAAAATTTGTCAGAAGCATACTCGGCACCAATAACATCGACCATTGCGCCCGTCTGTGCCATTCATCCACAGTCACAGGGCTACAGCAAAGTATCGGCAGTGGTGCCATGACCAATGACATTCCGAGCATTCAAGCATCGGATGTGATTTTTATCATAGGCTCAGACACCAGCAGTGCTCACCCGATCATCGCCTCGAAAATTAAGCAAGCCGTGGCTTTACATGGCGCGAGACTAATGGTGGCCGACCCTAAACGTGTCGCCATTGCCGACAGTGCACAGCTTTATGTCGCCCACAGACCCGGCACAGACGTCATGCTACTCAATGCGATTATGGCGGAAATCATCCGTAATGACTGGCAGGATAAAAGCTACATTGCCGCACGCACCGAAGGCGTGGATGCTCTCTATGCTGAACTCAAAAAAGTAGATTACAGCCTAGAAAATGCAGCCTTGATAACAGGCGTTAAAGCCGAAGATATCGCCCGCATCGCCCAAACCATAGGAACGGCCGACAAAACCGCAGTCTACTATGCCATGGGCATTACCCAGCACACGACGGGACACGACAATGTCACCGCCATATCTAATCTACAACTTCTATGCGGCAATATTGGAGTTGAAGGAGCGGGGATTAATCCACTGCGGGGACAAAGTAATGTGCAAGGTGCCTGTGACATGGGCGCACTGCCTAACTTCTTCAGTGGTTACCAAAAAGTCACCGACATTCATGCCAGAATGCGTTTCGAGGCACATTGGCAAACGCCGTTATCGGGAGAAATTGGCGTGACCGCAACCCATATGATGCATGATATTTCCAAAGGGAAAATCAAGGCTTTATATGTAATGGGCGAAAACCCCGTATTAAGCGACCCAGATCAAGCCCATGTGCTTAGGGCGCTTAATGCAATCGACTTTTTAGTGGTGCAGGATATCTTTCTCACCGAAACCGCCGAGCTTGCCGACGTGGTTCTGCCCGCCGCAGCCTTTGTCGAAAAACGCGGTCATTTCACTAATACTGAACGACGAGTGCAGCGACTCGAACAAGCCCTGCAACCGCCAGGTGAAGCCCTGCCAGATTGGCAAATTGTCCAAGCCATTGCCAATGCGATGGGCGCCGCTTGGGATTACCCTAATGAAGAAGCGATTTGGCAGGAAATCAATGAGCTGACACCACAATATCGCGGCATTACTTGGCAACGATTAAGCATTGGAGTTGACGGTAAAATTTCCCAAGGCATTCAATGGCCTTGCCCAGATGAAGCTCATCCAGGTACTCCCATTATGCACCAAGGCCAATTCACCCGCGGCTTAGGTAAGTTCACGCCAGTGAGTTATCGCTTACCCGCAGAAATGCCCTGCAGTGAGTACCCGCTCACCCTCTCGACCGGACGTTTACTGGAACAGTTCCACACTGGCACCCTAACCCGTAAAACGGCTGGACTCGACTTACTCGGCTCGCCTAAGGTAATGATTTCAGTCTATGACGCCGAGCAACTCGGCATAGGCAATGGCGATAAAATAAAACTTACTACCCGTCGTGGTGAAATTGAAATCGACGCTTTTGTGACGAAAAGAGCCCAAGCTGGCGTGCTATTCCTGCCCTTCCACTTTGTGGAAGCTGCGGCGAATAAACTTACCATCAATGCGCTCGATCCTGTCGCTTTTATCCCAGAATATAAGGTCTGCTCGGTAAGGGTTGAGCGGGTTGCCGAGAAAATTGATTAGAATGAACTGACTAGGCTGGATTGACTAAAGTAAATGAATTAAGTGCTCTTCAAAAAGATAAATAAGCCAAATAAAACGGGAGACCTTAAGTCTCCCGTTTTTTTATTTAGATTGATGTAATTAAATCCTAAACTGTCCCACTAATTTACCTAAGTTAACCTGAGATCGGTTTAACAAGCCATAACTGTAATAGCATTAAACTCTGCGTTAGTGAGGTTCAGTTGTGGCTTATTGTCTTTCAATTGATAGGCGATGAGTCCGGCAATCATATTTAGCATAAAACCATGCACGCTGCGGTGTCTAGAGTGTTCTATTTGAGAGATATTTTTTAACTGGTCGTTGATGGTTTCTATGATGAAACGTCTCGACAGCATCGCTCTATCCCACAACAACATTGCCT
>NZ_JAKKSJ010000037.1:0-51515 GCF_025653365.1 Shewanella sp. SW32
AGCAGTGGAAAAAACGATATGGTTATCATCGCCGTTCAATCTCAGAAACCGCCATGTACAGGATAAAACAACTGCTAGGAGGCACGTTGAGCATGCGGAATTATAACGCTCAGGTGGGAGAAGCTTACGCGATGATTAGGGCTTTGAACAAGCTTACTGGGCTAGGTATGCCTGAAACCCACTATGTAGCTTGATATTTGAACAATGATGAGAGTTTTGTTCGCTGACTCGATTTAGGAAACAAAGCCACCCAGCGAGTGGTACCGGTGGCTTTTTATCCATTTCTTACGAATACCTGCTCGAAAAATACACCTCAAAAGACTGTATAGAACGTGAACCATTATTTGATGAAGACGGTAAACCGCTTCTAGACAATCAAGGCCAGCAGCTTGAAAATATACTATTTTCTGGTGATTTAATCGATCAACAAGCACGCCAACACATAGACACCGACATGTTTCACGGCTTTGATTTTGATGCCACCATGCTTCGGGTTGCCGCAATGAACCTAGTGATGCACGGCATTAAACAACCCGACGTGCATTATCAAGACACCCTAAGCCAACGCTTTAGTGAAAACTTCCCACTAGATTCAAAAGAAGGCTTCGATATCATTCTTGCTAATCCGCCATTTAAAGGCAGTTTAGATGAAGAAGACGTTTGCCCTGAGCTGCTGCGAAAAGTTAAAACCAAAAAGACTGAGCTGCTGTTTGTCGCGCTGATTGAGCGCATGCTAAAAATTGGCGGTCAATCGGCCACCATCGTCCCAGACGGTGTGTTATTTGGCTCATCCAATGCCCACCAGCAGTTGCGTCAATTATTAGTCGAAAGCAACCAGCTTGAAGCGGTCATTTCATTACCAAGTGGGGTATTTAAACCTTACGCTGGCGTGTCTACTGCTATCCTTATTTTCACCAAAGGCGGCAGCACTGATTATGTATGGTTTTATGATGTCCAAGCCGATGGTTTCTCACTAGACGATAAACGCACTCCAATAAAAGCTAACGACTTACCGAGCTTAGTCGCTGAATTTAAAGCCCGTGATAAATTAGCCGCTGAAACAGAAGCCAACGATCGCACTCAAAAAGCCTTTTGGGTTAGTAAAGACGATATCGTAACGAACAAATACGACTTATCCATCAATCGCTACAAAGAAGTGGTGCATACTACAGAAGTCTATGACGACCCAAAAGTCATCCTAACCAAGCTTAAAGCACTAGAAAACGACATTCTAAAAGACTTGAATGAGCTGGAGGCAATGCTGTGAGTTGGCCAATGGTAAAATTGGGTGAGTTATTTAAAGTTACTTCAGGTGGAACACCGTCTCGTCAAAAGTCTGAATACTATGATGGAGGGGAAATTCATTGGGTAAAAACAGGTGACTTACACAACAAGTATGTTGAATCAGCTACTGAATTTATTACCCAAGCTGGATTAAAAGGCTCTTCAACCAGATTGTATCCTAAGGGTACAGTATTGGTTGCTATGTATGGAGCAACAATCGGTGCATGCTCAATTTTAAATGTTGAAGCCTGTACTAACCAAGCTTGTGCTGCCTTTGTTCCGAATAAAAATGTTGATATCGATTTTCTTTATTATTTATTAAAATATTGTAAGCCCGATTTCGTGAAAGCTGGTTCAGGTGGAGCGCAACCTAATATTTCATCGACTTTTCTAAAAGATTACAAAATTCCTTTCCCCCCATTAGCCGAGCAAAAACGCATTGCCGCGATTCTAGATAAAGCCGATGCCATCCGCCGCAAACGTAAGCAAGCTATCCAACTTGCCGACGACTTCCTCCGTGCCGTCTTCCTCGATATGTTCGGCGATCCAGTCACCAACCCGAAGGGTTTCCCAATAGGCACTATTCGTGACTTTGTAGATACGGCAAATTATGGTTCTTCCGGTAAAGCGTCTGAAACCGAAGGCGAGTTTCCTATATTGCGAATGGGAAATATTACTTATGAAGGTGGCTGGAACTTTTCTAGCTTAAAATATATCGATTTAAGTGACAAAGATAAACCTAAGTATCTAGCCCAAAAAGGTGACTTATTGTTCAATAGAACAAATAGCAAAGAGCTAGTTGGGAAGACAGCTGTTTTTGAAGAAGACATCCCTATGGCTATTGCTGGTTATCTAGTAAGGGTTCGTCCAAATCAATTAGGTAATAATTATTATCTATCAGGTTATTTAAACTCTGCTCATGGGAAAAAGACATTGGTTGGGATGTGTAAAAGTATTGTAGGTATGGCAAACATTAATGCTCAGGAATTGCAGAATATAGAAATTATGTTACCTCCAAAAAAATTACAAGATGATTTTGAATCAATAGTAAAAATTACTAATCAAAAACTGAAAAGCTTTAATGCAAGTGAAGTTTTATTATCTGATTCATTTAATTCACTAAGCCAAAAAGCTTTCGCTGGCGAGCTATAACCCTATTGTATAAAAATGAAGAACAAGGAGGTCAGTATGTCAGATAGCGCTGTTTTTGAAATTATGGCTCAATTTAAACTAGTGATAACGCATGAATTTACATCAGAGGATTTAGCTGATGCTGAAGGTGATATACCTACCATGCACGAAAATTTTGAGCATGAAGTTCAAGTGGAATTTTCACAGTGGGATGTTGATATACAGCTTGATAATGATGTAAAGATCACCGCAGAACATCAAATTGGCTTCTCAGGTTATTTGAAACGCTGCTATGAATTTAAAGCAGAAGAGTTCGATAATGATGAGCTTATAGATGGTTGTTTTGAAACGCAGTTAAATGATATGAAGCTAGAAGTGATTAACTGTTGCGATATGAGTTTGTATGAAATAACACTTATATCATACAGCTGGGCAGGGGATGAGTTTGTTGAAACCATTTTAAATTAAAGAACGATATAACTGGCTCGCTAATCAGTAAACAAGTAATGATGTTTGAATAATAAAACGGAATTTTAACAGTATGGTTAATCTTACAGAATTTAGACAGAATTTTTTCATACAACAAGAGTATGCATTAATAACAGGGTGTACAATTCAAAGCCTCTTAACTCGAAGTGCTGAATTACATGGTAATACTCGGTTCAATTCTTTCTTGTATAAAACACAATCGACCTCTAATCCAATTAATTGGTTAGATGAAAATCAATGTTTAAACGCCAGTATCAATGGTTTAAGGCAAGCATCACAAGAGATTTCTAGCTTAGAAATATGGCTCGGATTGCCTTATTCAGAGATATTAAGCGCGCTAGCGTATAAACATAATACTTCTAGCCTAGAACAATTATTTAACGGTTCGCATAATGAAGAGTGGGCTAATGTCACCAAAGGTGATGTAAAGTCTTTATTAGAAGAGTTTGATTGGTGGTGTGATTTTTTAAATACTTTAGATATACACGAACACGATTTTGAGTCAGCTCAAGACTTGTTGGTTTTTCTTGAACAACCATTATTTAAACAACTAAAACGCTTAGTTGATATTGTTCAAATTACAACATCTAATTGGGAATTAGACGCCGATGTGTTTGAAAATATTAATCGAGGTCTCAGAAAAAAGAACAAAGATTTTTTGCCAGAATGGCTCATTACGGTTAATGCAAGTGCTCATTACAACGCTAAAAGTCACCGTGAATATAAATCGCTGCACTCCTGGTTTTTTCTCTCAATAATGGCCCATGTGTATGGCTACAACAGCAATTTATGGGCTACAAAGTCTCAATGGGAAAAACTTGGTTATGAATTAAAGCAAGAAGCAAAAATAGCACCTGTATTTCATTACTTTAAAGTAGGGAATGTAGATGAGCTCGGTAGCTTTGACAGTGAGGATAAGCAATTAACTGAAAGTAGTTTTGGTCGAAAAATTTCCATAGTATATAACGCAGATGAAGTTATAGGTTATACCGGTAAAAGTTTTGCTGACGCTAAGGTAAAAGACTTAGCCGTATTAACCCGACGTATTGAAGAGTTATCCATTAATATCGAATATTCAAACGTAGATGGTACTGCTGCTTATCATTATGAGTCGGATCTTATTAAAATGCCTCATAAAGCGTTGTTTAAAGCTAAAGATAGTACTAAAGCTTATTACGCAACCTTACTACATGAGATGGTACATTGGACTGGCCATGCAACACGTTGTAATCGTGAGTTCGGGTGTTTTGGCGACAATAAGTATGCTTTTGAAGAATTAATCGCCGAAATAGGGTCTTCCTTCTTGTGTGCTCGTTTTGGTATTACTAAAAAGGTTAGGGCATCCTCTATTCAATATATTGCACACTGGCTTGAGCAACTAGATGATAAAGAATGGATGAATCATGTAGACAAAAGTGCGACCTTTGCGAACCGAGCCAGTAATTTTATTTATGTTCCTAAAAGAGACGATTAATAGAATTAACCACATATGAAATTATTACTCTCTACCACAAACGCCCTTAATAAATGGTTAAAGGCTGATTTACCGCGCTTACCTGCACAAGAGGGCCAAAGAGTAGGGGTTCATGGGTTAGTGTCAGATGAACAAGTGTTTTGCTGGCAACTGCATATTATCGATAATGCCTATAAATCAGGCTATAAAACCATTATTGCCTGTGAAGCCAACAGCCGTTTTACGATGTTTATTCCTGTAACGGGCATTTTGTCACTTGAAGAACTCACAAAGCGCCTATTAATGGAATGGCAATATGCGCTTGCCGAAACCCTGCAACAACTGCGTGCTATGCCCAATAGCGACACTGCGGTGTTTTTAAGTGATTTGTCTGAAGTTACATTTGAAACTAACAGGGTAAAAAATACCGACATCAGCATTAGCGGTCATATTAGCGATGCCAGTATTTGGATAACCCAAACAATCGCAGAGCAAGGGCTTGATGACCTGCCCAGTGAAATAAATACGGATTTATCGATTCATTTAAATACCCAAATGAAACGTACAAAAAATGAAAGGAAGAAGTTTATGCCGATAGTAAAGGTGATGGATTACTGCCAGGGCATATTGATGGAACCGTAACCATTACCAACAAAGCCTGTTTTAGCGTCAGCGACTAATTACGGCTTCAGAGAGTTCGGCTGAAAGTAGTACTCTTGCTGGTGACAATATAGTGCAATTGAGTGATTACAGAAAGTAATAATAATTACCAATTATTAAGATTGATTACCTAGTTTAATTAGCGTGATTAAACGTGTTTATCGCAAGCAATTGAAATGTAAACATTTAAATGGCTTATAGCTGTTGGCGTGATTGTGGTGCAGTTCTGGCATTAGTCGTCATACATTTATTGAAAAGGTATGAGCAATGTCCAAGCTGTTGTTACTGTTAGCCCTGTTAATTGTGATTTTGATCATCAACGCCATCGCCTTGCTAGTATACCTTGTCAAAGGTGACACCTATGAAGTGCCTGTTAGTAAAAACATAGCAAGCCAGGATACCGAGCTTGACCAGCAAAAACAGTTAAAGGATTAATATGACTAGCTTAGGAATAGTATTAAACAAAGGTAACAAGCCGAATTCCATTAAATGGATATGCTGTGTATTCAGCAGTATTTTTTATGATTATTTAACTTTTCTATCAAAAAAAATTGAGTTCAGCAAAGCTTCATGCTTGAATACAAGCCACTGAAACAAGGATGTTTTTATGCCACTAGATCTCTCTAATACATTAGTCGTTGGTATTTCAGCCACGGCCTTATTCGATATGGCTGAATCTGACCAAATTTTCAGAAAAACCTTTGAATCAGATCCTGATACTGCCATAGAAAAATACCGCGAGTTTATGCTGGCACACGAAGATGAGCCGCTAAAACCTGGGACCGGTTACCCTCTGATCAAAGCTTTACTTGGCCTTAATCAATATCAGCAGGGCAATAGCCCTCTTGTTGAAGTTGTGGTGATGTCACAAAACAGCCCAGATACCGGTCTTCGGGTGCTTAATACTATTCGCCACGACAAGCTCAACATTACCCGTTCAGCCTTTACAGCGGGCGAAACCGTAGCCGATTATCTCGATGCCTTTGATGTGGACCTGTTTCTCACCACCAATGTTAAAGATGCTCAGCAGGTGATTGATTCCAAGAACTGCGCCGCGGCAATATTAAAAGCGCCGCCAACGGATGCACCTGAAATACCCGAGGGTCAAGTCCGCATCGCCTTCGATGGTGATGCCGTATTGTTTTCCGATGAAAGTGAATTGGTTTACAAAACCCAAGGTATGGAAGCCTTTCATGCTCAAGAAGACGCAAAACAAAATATCCCAATGGCAGAGGGACCTTACGCCAGTTTATTGCATAAGTTGTCTCGCTTGCAGGATAGATTACCCATTCGCGTTGAATACTCACCGATCCGCATTGCATTAGTCACTGCTCGTAATAGCCCTTCGGAGATGCGAGTAATTAAAACCTTAAGGCATTGGGGCGTGTATGTTGATGAGGCTTTTTTCTTAGGAGGAGTAGAGAAGACTAAAGTGTTAAAAGCCTTTCGGCCTCACATCTTCTTCGATGATCAGGACGTGCACCTTGATGCTGCTGCTAATTTAGTTCCTTCCGGAAAAGTCCCTTATCTTAGTGATTCAGCATTGTCTGAAAAGTTAGCAAGTGATCTCATGTCAAAACACAGGGAGTAATTAATAATGGTTATGCCACTTGGAAATATGGCTTGGCAGTGTGAGAACTGCGGTTGGAAAAAAGAGCAATACTGTAGATCTGATGTCATCATTGGGCCTCCACAAGAGTGTCCAGAATGTCAACACACAAATTTTAAGTTTATAAAAATGCCTAAGTCAGCATCTATGTTTGAGATTTTAAAAAATCTAGTTAACAAAAAATAAAAATGACACTCTAGCTTAGAGCAAGTTTATACGGTGTTAGATAATATGATTAAACTTGTAGTGTATTACAAGCATATTACTATGGGTGTAAAGCTAAAAATCCTATAGTGTTACGTCAAGGAACATAAAACCCTTGCTTATATGGTTAAAGAAGAATCAATTAATTTAATGAACAAAAAATTTAAATTCCACTCCCTTCAGACTTTCAGTGATAAAGCGTCAGAAGCTAATATTTTTATCCACGGATATAGTGCAGGGCATAATGCTGAAGATCGAGAAAAATTAATTGGCAGTATTCCTGAATCCATTAAAGTGCATACAAATATTTTTGCTTTCTGGCCATCGAGTCATTTTACCAGTATTAATAGTCGCACACGGGAATTGCTTGTTGCTTCGACCCGAATACATTGGTCTGCTTTTCCATTAGTTTGTGTAGCCGATAGAGCGACACATTTTTACAAAATTCGTTCGCGCGCCGAAATAATGGGTGAACAGCTATTAACGCAACTGGAAGACTATTTGTCTAGAAAGCATCCTGAAATTAATACCATTAACTTGATTGGTCATTCTCTAGGTGGCCGTTTGATTATCAGTTGTTTGAGAAAATTAGGTGAAACAGCTGATTGCAAGGTGATAATTAACGATGTGTTACTAATGGCTGCGGCTGTTACTGTTGAACCTAATGAGGCAAAACAGCTTCGAAGCTTGGTAAAGGGGCGAATACTGAATGCATACTCCAAGGCTGATTGGAGCTTGCTGATGAACATAGGGGAGACTTGTTTAGGACGCAATCAGGTTGAGCACTTTGAGAATGTTGAAATTTGTGGGTTTAGCCACTGCGATTACTGGGAGAAGTTGGCCGAAGTATTAATAATTACAGAGTTTAAATTATCTAAAGAAAACCCAAAACCTTATGTAGAGAGGCTTACCTTTACCTCTAATAACCTTTACTACCAACCGACATTGGAACGACATAATATTATGTTTGAACTGAATAGCCCAAGTGATATTTACCAACGTATAAATGATGAACTTAATCGGATCATCGGCTCTATAGATAACAAATCAAATAACGAAGCCCTTGGCCAGGTACAAAATAATGCAAGGGTCTTGCTATTAGAGAACCAAGCACAATTAAGAACACAGCTTGCTACACTGGAGAAAAGTGCTGAATGGAATAATTTTACCATCGCATTTTATGGTGAAACAGGGGCTGGTAAGTCGACCATTATAGAAACGTTGCGTATTCTTTTACAAGAACCAAGTAAACTTGCTAGCCAGCAATTGTTTCGCGAACTGCAGCACAAATATGACCTTAACGAGGAAAGTTGGTATAAATTACAACAAGACGCTAAGCAATCCGATGTTCGGCTCAGTGAATTGGATCAAACCCTGAATACGGCAGTTGAGTTGCATGAACAAAAAAATAATGACGCTGTGAATTCAGTTGAACAGTTAAAAGCACTGATTGAACAGCGCAAGCTAACCGCTACATTTTGGCAGAAAATACTGTATGCCTTTAGAAAGTTTCCTGAAGAAAAACAGTTGATTGAATTAGAACTGCTGTTAACTAGTTTAATTGCCGAGCACAATGATGCGATTACATTGCTCACAGAGCAAAAATTGATTGCCACACAAGCTAAACAAGATTTAGAGTTGAAGCTTAAAGAAGCTGAAACACACACCGAAGAACTGAACATGTTCGCCGATGGGGAAATCATTGGTGATGGCCGCGCTGATTTTACCCGTAAAACCCATCGTTATACATTCGACTTTAACGGTCAGTCCTTTGTTCTGTTGGATGTGCCGGGTATTGAAGGCAATGAAGGGTTAATCAGTGAAGAAATTGAGCATGCTGTACAGACAGCACATGCAGTATTTTATGTTACAAATCAGGCCGCACCTCCTCAAACTGGCGATGAGCAACGTAAAGGCACCCTCGAAAAAATAAAAGAGCATCTTGGTGCGCAAACCGAGGTTTGGACCATTTTTAATAAGAAAATCACCAATCCTAAACATTCGTTGACGGATCGGCCGTTAACATCTGAAGATGAAAATACCAGTTTGGCTGGCCTTAATACGAAAATGCGTGAGCAGCTAGGCAAACATTATCGTGAAGTGTTCTCATTAACAGCTTTACCAGCATTTTTGGCATCAACAAATCATTTTTCTCCCAATACACAAAATGCTAAAAGACGCAATAAATTTCTTGTTGATTTCAGTGCTGAAAATCTGCTCGACAAATCTCGAATGCGAGACTTTATACAACTGCTCAGTGAGCAATTGCTGAGTGGTAGTAAACAGAAAATTACTAAAGCAAACTTTCATAAAGCCAATGATGCGGTCAACCAAACCGTCAATACTCTCACAGATATAAAGTGTAAGTTTGATGAGCTTACTAAATCGCTATGTGTCGATAGTAACAGTGCTAAAGCGCAGTTAACGGGAAGTGTTAGTAGTTTTAAAATACGTTTAGGATCCTGCGGGGACACCTTGATTCAACAGTTTAAGAGCAACGTGCAAAACAAGATGTACGAGATTATTGATAATGATATCGGCAATGATGAATTTAAGCAGAAACTTAAAGGCTATATTGAGAGTGAGCAAGAAAACCTGATTAAACAGTTGCCACAGAAAATGACTGTAGTGATAAAAGGGTTTCAAGAAGACGTTGAAGATATTCTTCAACGTTTTGAAGAGCAAGCAAGGGAACTCTCCGATATCTACAACAAATTTAATAGTATACAGTTAAACGGTAAGTTTGAACTTAAGCTCAATTTAGATAACGGTATTCAAGTTGGAAGTCTGCTTTTAACTTTTGTGGGAGCAATTGCAGCAGTTCTAGGGACTGGTGGCTGGGTACTAGTACTGGGTTTGGCTGGATTGGTTTTCTCTTTTGCAAAATCGATATGGAGTGCTTTTGATTCAGATTATAAAAAAGCTCAACAACGTAAATCCACTGATGAAAATTTGCGCAAAATAACTGCTCAGCTCAGTGAGTCTCTTAAAACTAGCTTAGAGAGTGTGCACAGTGAGATGAAGCCTCAAATAGATTTACTTGAGCAAGCACTTACAGCACCAGCGGAACAAATGAAAACCCTATTGCAGTTATTGAGTCAATCGACTCATCAATTACAAACTCTTTCCACACAAATCGAAAACCTAGGATCTAAATAATGAAAAAGACACTTGAATCTTTTAAAGTTCAGCAGTCGCGTTCGTTAACGCTACTGGAAAAGTTATTACAGTTTCTTAAACAAGGGGAAGAAGTAGGCGTAGTTGTTGACCCTTCCTTAAGCCACAAATTGCAAACTGCAATCGATAGTGTAGCGGGTGAAAAACTTAAAGTAGCCCTAATTGGTGGTTTTTCAGAGGGTAAAACTTCGATTGCTGCCGCTTGGATGGAGAAACTTGATAAGACTAGCATGAAAATAAGTCATCAGGAGTCTTCCAATGAAGTGAAGATTTACGAAGTTGACGAAGAATTTGTATTGATCGACACTCCAGGTCTTTTTGGTTTTAAGGAGCAGGAAAACGCAGATACTCATGCGATTGAAAAATACAAAGACATCACAAAAAAGTATGTCAGTGAGGCTCACATCGTACTATATGTGATGAATTCGACTAATCCAATTAAAGAAAGCCACAAGGATGATTTAGTTTGGTTATTCCGCACATTGGATTTGCTGCCTCGTACTGTTTTTGTGCTTAGTCGGTTCGATGAAGTGGCTGATGTTGAAGATGAGCAAGATTACCTCGATAATTTGAACGTTAAACGTAGCAACGTGTGTGGGCGTTTACGAGAACTGGTAGGTTTGAATGATGAGGAAACGGCTGATCTTTCTATCGTCGCAGTGGCTGCTAATCCATTTGATTTAGGCACCGAGCACTGGTTGGAAAATATTGAACAGTTTAAGAAGCTGTCCCAAATTGCTACTTTGCAAGCTGCTACTTCTCATAAAATTAATCATAATGGCGGTAGCACAGCATTGGTTAATGAGATGCGCTCCAGTGTGATCCGTGATGTCTTAAACAATCAATTACCATTAGCCATAGAGAACGATGAAAAAGTGACACAAGAGGTTAGTAAACTCAGTGAACTTCATGCTCGATTGAAATCTCAGCTTGCTACGACAGATAGAAAAATTGAAGATGTGTGTATCAGTCTACGTGATTTTATTACGCACTATTTTTCTGATTTAATCGTACAGGCTAAGGGATGTAGTCTTGAGTCTTTTAGTGATTTTTTTGAGAACGAAATTGGGGCCGAAGGTATCGTGCTGAATACTCGTATTCAGAATGAATTTAGCAGGCAGACCCAATCAATTAATCTAGATATAAAAAAAATGCAGCTAGGTTTCGATACCGAAGTTAATCACTTTAATAATATAATCAGAGGTTTAGGCAAGCAAGGGGTGAATCACCTTCTAAAAGGCAACCTGATTAACAACACAACGATATTAGCCACTCGTGATGGCATTATCACCGTAGCCAAAACGGTTGGTTTGGATATAGGCAAGTATCTTAAATTCAAACCATGGGGGGCGATGAAATTTGCTAAGGGTGCTAATGGAGCGTTAGCAATTATTGGAATTGCTATCGAAGCTTGGGATAGTTGGGAACAGCAGAAACGCGAAGACAACTTCCGCCAAGCGATTGTTGAAATGGTGGAAAATTTTGAACTACAGCGTAAAGAATTAGTTGAGCTAATCAACGCTGAGCAATTTAAACAACAATTTTTCAGCGATTACCTCGAACTTAAGCATAACTTCGAGTCACTGGAGGCAAGCCTGATAGAGAGTCAAAAGCGTCAGTTAAGTTTTAAAGCATGGCGCGAGACTGCTGAAGTCATTGACGCAGAATTTAGCGAGCTGACAAGTTAATAGAAACTGCTTGTAAATAATATTTTTAAATTAATTATCAGAGTGACTCAATGCTTGGGAAATAGCATTGAATCACTCCTAATATTCGCCATTTTATATTAACTATAGATACCATCTTGAAAAACATCGAGAGTAGTTTGACATCATTTCGTATAATAGCGCCGAATCAGCTTACTTGGCCGAAGTCCTAGGGAAAGTAAAAGAGTTACTTGAAAAGCAATGCTATATAGAGGCTGCGATCTATTTGCAAATCGCCTGTACATACGAAAGTATGTTGTTGATATCGGCTATTAAGTTTGATTACGTAAATCTTGTGATGGCGGGCCTTGCACTGGGAAATAAGGTTGAACAGAGAGCTTGGGGTGGAATAGGATACCCGCTAACTGAAGCTATGATTTTAAATAATGTTGATATTGTCAACCTGCTATTGCTTGTTCCAAATATCAACGTGAATGTGAGGCAGAAATAAATGGGGAGTGAGGAAGTCGAAGGATGTGGGTACATTAAAAATAAGATTGTGCTTAATTAGCTATTTCGATGTTAAAGAGGTTTATTAATACAATGGTTGTTTCTTTTTAAACCAAGTTTAAACGCACTATAAGTTGTTTTATTAGGTAAAATAAATTACTTAAAAATGTGAAATATAACTATATATTGCCGTTCTTTTTTATAGCTAGCCTGATAATTGCATGATACTAATAGGGATTCTGTTCTGGCATAAGTCTTGATATGTAAGCTGGACGTTTTATAGATAAGGAAATTAATTTTATGGGTATTAATGATTTTGTTGCCAAATCCGCGCGGCCATTACCAGTCATTATTCTGGCTGATGTGAGCGGCAGTATGAGCGCTGATGGCAAAATCGAAGCGTTAAACCAAGCTTTAAAAGATATGATTGAGAGTTTCGCGCAAGAAGGCCGAATGAATGCAGAGATTCAGCTTGGTTTGATAACTTTTGGTGAGAGCGTTACACAGCATTTGCCGTTATCGCCAGCGCACAGTATTAAAGCATTTAGCCGTCTTGACGCATCAGGTCGTACCCCAATGGGAGCTGCGTTCGACCTGGTTACTGAGCTTTTGGAAGACAAAGAGCTGATCCCATCACGAGCTTATCGTCCAGTTGTCATTTTGGTTTCTGATGGCCATCCTACTGATGAAATAAGACGACCCTTTGAACGGCTTGTTTCTGGCGAGCGTTCACAAAAAGTAACTCGGCTAGCTTTAGCTATTGGCTCTGATGCTGACCTGAATTTCCTCCAAGAATTTACCAATGACTTAGAAGCGCCATTATTTCAGGCAAACGATGCGCGTGATATTCGCAATTTTTTCCAGGCTGTAACCATGAGTGTGTGCGCTCGTTCGCGAAGTGTGAAGCCTAATGAATCGGTTAAAATTGAGTATCTACCAGGAGACGATGACGATCTGCTTGAACTAGGTTTCTAACTAGTGAAGCTGCGTTTCTATCAGTGTTCTGTGATTGGGCCTGCTCATATCCGTGACAGTTTACCAAACCAAGATTGCCAGTCAGCCAGGTGTTGGAAACAGTGTTGGGCTGCCGTTGTTTGTGATGGTATGGGCTCTCGTCCCAAGTCAGATATTGGGTCACGAGAGGCCGCGAAGGCAGCCATATTAAGCGTTCAAAAGCACGATTTTAATGCTGATGATAGAACCATAGTCCGGGCGCTTTATTTGTGCTGGCTGGCAGAATTAAAAGCTTTGAACGTTGAACCATCAGATGCCGTCACAACGTGCATTTTGGTTTGGGGCATGGCGGACGGACGCTTTCGTTATGCCCATTTAGGCGATGGCATGATTGCTTCGCCCACCTCGGTACTTTCCAACGCTAAGACGACAGGTTTTAGCAATGAAACCACAGGGCTAGGTATCTCCCGGCATTTATCGGATTGGCGTTTTGGTTCTGGTTATCTTCAAGAACACAGAGATAGTCTGTTATTGATGACTGATGGTATTAGTGAAGATTTGTTAGATCCCACAGCATTTAGTCAGTGTTTAACTGATGGACTAGTTAAGAAAAGCCGGAGGCTGGGCAAGCTTTGGCTGAGGCGTCAACTAATAAACTGGCCAACCCCTGGGCATAGTGATGACAAAACAGTGATAGCGGTATGCCTACCGCAAGGATGTATCAATGAGTGAACAACCGGTATTAACAAAGGATAAACCAAAAGCTTTTTCAAAAAGGCGAGTTGTTCAGGACCAATATGGTGCTGATTATGACTGTTTGGAGCTTTTGGGTGAGGGCGGCCAAGGGAAGGTTTGGAAGACAAATCATCAGAACACCTTAGTTAAAACCTTCTATAAGAAAGATAAAGTAAAACAAGAGCAATGGTTCAATCATATCCAGTGGGTTTTGCGCCAGGATCTGGATGGCCTGGCAATCGCGGCGCCCAAGGCATTAATTAATAAACCTGTGCCAGGTTATGTGATGGAGTTGATGGACGGACTCCATTCATTAACTAGTGAAATGGAGCGAAGTTTTGTTGCCTTAGTTGAAGGTAAAGGTCTCCATGGCTTCCTGCAAACAGGTGGCTTAAAAAGACGTTTACAACTTTTGGCCCAACTTGCTGACACTCTCTCTCGACTTCATGCGCGCGGAATGGCGTATGGCGACCTATCACCGAGTAACATTTTTGTCTCTGAAAATGTTAATGATGCGCGGGTATGGCTCATTGATTGCGACAATATTTGTATCAGTGAACGTGCCAGTTCTATGCACCTCTACTCACCAGGTTTTGGCGCGCCAGAGGTCGTAAGGGGCGAATCAGGTGTGAATAGTCTTACCGATGCTTGGTCTTTTGCGGTGATTGCCTATCAATTGCTGACTATGCAACATCCGTTGATAGGGATGTTGGTAGAGGATGGAGAGCCTGATTTACAGGAACAAGCTTATCGTGGCGAATTGCCGTGGGTTGGTGATAGTTCTGATGATTGTAACGCATCCAGCGGTGGGATCCCGCTGGGGATGGTTGCAACGAAAAAATTACAGACTTTATTCCAGCGATGTTTTGAGCAAGGTAAAAATTGTTCATGGGAACGTCCAACCATCACTGAGTGGCGCAGCACCGTTGATGAAGCAATATCGCTGTTATTAAACTGCCATAACCCAAAATGCCGCAGTACTTTTAACCGAAATAGTGCTTGTCCATTTTGTAAAAACGAAGCAAACCCGACGGACTCCGTGTTGTTGACCGCGCTTTTATACACTACAGATCCTAATCTTGAACAAAAATTATTGAAAACTGGTTTCGGTCAAATTGTGAATTTAGGTGAGGTAATGACATTGAAACGAGTACCTGCGGGTACACAGTTATATCAAGAATCAAGTGAGGTATGTCAGATCCGTTTTAATGAAAATGGCTTGGCGTTAAAAGTTGTTCCGGGCAACAAGATAATTTTGTTAGCGGATGGTAAAGAACAGGAAATTACAAGGGGTGTATTGCTGGCTCCTGAAATCAAACGCGGAAAAACCTACTTTGTACATTTGACACCTCCAATGCCTTCGGATGATGTCACGACTCACCCTGTTTGGGCATTTCGTTGGTAAGGGGCTGATATGAGGTTAAAGGACTTTCGCTATTTCGACAAAAAACTCCATTGCGTCAACTTTATTGACAGTAATGCCACTACGTTAAACTGGGAAGTAGGGCATGCAATTCAAGTTGTAAACGACAGTGGTAACTTAGTTGTTGCTCAGCATGGTCAGGTTGCACTGGTAAATCCAAAAGATTTGAAAACTGCCGATTTGGCGTCTGCTCAACCAGGGTTGTGGCGTCTGGCGCAAAAAGGCTTGGACCATCTACATCTTGAATATCTTGGCTTTTCAACCAGACTGCCGTTAGATCTAAAAATTGCTGTCGATTCATATATATCGACGCAACTTCATCAGGACCAATTGATAACCAGTAATAGCATCATCGAGGCAACGGCTTGGCTTAAGCACTCATTTGTCATTGAACTGGAAGAGCCATTATTAATTGCTCAATATTACAGGCAACAATCTCATTTAGATTTTAAGGTCATCGGTAAAGATCATGCATTGTCTGTTGTAAATGACCAGGGTGTTTGGAAAGCGAAGAGGCTGACTAAATTACGTCGAGACACTTATGATTTTATAGCAATTGTCGGCAACGTGGATTTTGTTGATGGTACCTCGGCTGCACTATTAAAAACGGGTGCAATAGACTTATTAGAACAACATATTAACGATACCGGGAGCTACCTAAGTCTTTGGGAGTCATACAGCCAGCTTCAGTGGGAGCAGGCGACAAGAACTGCCAAAACGTTGGGCTATGTTAATTACTCCGAACCTAAGCATACTGGTGGTGAAACGCCCCGATTTAGGTTGCACTTGAGTCATGGTCAATCAGCTGCTTTTGCAGAAAGAATAAATAATCTGCAAAAGAGCGATGATCTGAGTATTCAAGATCTGACCTTTGAAATTTCCGAGGAAGTTCCTGAGTGGCTTTCAGATATATCAGGCTCGTTTAAAAAGTCACCAGATGGGCGTCGGCCGCTGTTAGCAAGTAATCTTAAGTTTTTTCCTACCTATATTGAAGTTGATTTAAGTCAGCCTGTTCCACCACGCAAAGGCGTTATGTTTCTTTCTATTCAAGGGGATAAAACTGCAAACGATCGACGGGAACGAGCTTATACCGCGATAAAAACGCACCACAATCCAATGCCGCAACTACGGATGATTTTTGAGGGCTTAGAGCCACCTGTTGAACGAAAATCAAAATTAAGGGCAATTTCGCCAAAAGCAAAACAACGCTTTAAAGGTGAGCCGACGATTCGTCAGAAAAAGGCATTGGAGATTGCGCTTAACACGCCTGATGTCGCATTGATTATTGGCCCCCCTGGTACCGGTAAAACGCAGGTGATTGCGGCGCTTCAACAACGTATCGCTGAAGAGTTTTCTCCCGGAGAATCATTGAGTCATCAGGTGTTGCTGACAAGTTTTCAGCATGATGCCGTTGATAATGTTATTGAACGTTCTGGGGTATTTGGGCTGCCAGCTATTAAGGTTGGCGGCAGACGGTTTGGTAATGATAGTTCTGAAATAATGGTGACAAAGTGGCGCTTGAATAAATTACTTGAGCTAAAGCCTGGGCTTGAATTGGAAATGCGCTCCTGGCCAGTGTTTGCCCAATTTGAAAAAATCAAAAAAGCGATGCTGCAGTTAAGAATTGCAAGGGAGCCTAGTGTCAGAAAAGTGATTTCAAATGAAATTCAAGAACTGCTGAACGAGTTTTCTCAGCTACATGGTATGCATTTGTCTCATGAGATGAACGATTTTTGGCTGACCACATATGACAACCTTAATAAAAATTCGTCGTTAACTTTATCAAATAGTGTTCGCCGACAGTTACTGCAAAAAGTTCGTGGAATTCGTACTGAGCTTGTGGCTTTTAATGACGACGGTTTTGAACGATTACAAGATTTTTTAAGCTTTTGCAAAAGTATAGCTGACTTGAACACCGCTCCCTTGGTCAGTCAATTTAAGCAACTTTTTACAGCATTGAATGATTTAAAAGTGCCATCAGAAAGTCAGCTTCAGCAGCTAAGCGAGCTAAAACACCAAATGATAGATTTGGTGCGTCCTGACTACAGACCTTTCTTACTCCGCTCCTACACATCAGAAACAGATTGCAACACATTAGACATGCTGGAGCGAGAGTTATACCAATCAATTGCAAACTCAAGAACCCTGGGGCCACTCCTGGCTCGGTATGATTATGTCAAAGCTTTGGAGGAGCGGGCGTTGGATGTTGAGGATAGTATTAAAGATTACGTAACGGTAATAGGCGCTACTTGTCAGCAATCTGACAGCGATCACATGGCAAGCATCAAGGAGAACTCTGAGCGTCTTGGCATTTCATTTAATACAGTGATTGTCGATGAGGCAGCCAGAGCTGCGCCACTGGACCTGATGATCCCCATGTCAATGGCAAAGTTTCGTATTGTGTTGGTCGGCGATCATCTCCAACTTCCTCACATGCTAGAACCTAGGGTGGAAAAAGAACTTCAAGAACAGCAAGAGCTTGATCTGGTAAAGAGCGAGCTTTTGCGCATGAGTTTATTTGAATATTTGCACCGAAAATTTAAAACGATGCACGAAAAAGGCGGGCCGGAACGCGTCGTGATGCTCGACACTCAGTTCCGGATGCATCCTGAGCTTGGTAGCTTTGTCAGTCAAGAATTTTATGAGCGGCAAGGCTTCGAACCAATCAAGTCTGGTTTAGAGGCAGGAGATTTCGAGCACCAGATAGATGGCTATAAAGGTTTCCACTCAGCATGGATTGATGTTCCAAAAAGTCAAGGGCTTGAGAAACGCAATAATGCTAGCCGACTGAGAATAGCTGAAGCGAAACGGTGTGCCGCTGAGGCTTTTAAAATCCTTAGTGATCACCCTGATTTGAGTGTTGGTGTAATCACATTCTATAGCGCTCAACGCGATGCAATTTATCAGGAACTAGAAGCCTTTGGTTGTGCAATACACTCAGATGATGGCTGGCAAATAGCTGGAGAATTTCGTTTAACCAAAACCGGGGACGAACGTCTTCGAGTTGGCTCTGTCGATGCTTTCCAAGGCAAGGAGTTTGACGTTGTCATTCTCTCCGTTGTTAGAACCTGGGATTCTGAAATCGAAATGACTGAAGAAGAGTTAAATAAAAAACTCGGTTTTTTGCGGCTAGCAAATCGTATTAACGTTGCAATGAGTCGCCAGAAAAGATTGCTTATTGTGGTGGGAGACAAAGAGCTGGGGACCATAAACAGCGGGAATCTTGAGGATGGAATGCCTTTGCTTCCCGGTTTGCCGGCATTTTATAAACTTTGTGAGGGACCACATGGCAAAGTTTTCTGATGAATTTATCTGTTTCGTCAAACAAGCGCCTGTCAATGATCGGCGTGCAGTTAGACCAGTACTTTTACCAATTTATGTATGGCAGGTGTATGGGCCAGATTTAAAAACAAAACGCGCCAACGTTTTTGAAAAGGCTTTGTTATCACAACTGTCTATGGGCAGAGGAAAGGGTATCGATTCCCAGCGGGTCGAGGAGCTTGCAAGGTGGCATGGTTTAGAGCCTGAGCTCGTCAGTTTTATCATTAATCAACAGTTGATACCCAAAGGCTGGATTGCTCGAAAGACGGGAACTCTCACCAAAGACGGCATTGATATGCTAAACAATGATGTTTCCGGTGCTAGCAGCTTAAAAACCGGTTACGTTTTTCAGGATGCCATTAAAGGGAGCTTTTTACCAAGGTACAGTAATGCGCTTGATATGATTGAGCCTGTTTCAGATTCAAATACTCAGCTTGAGTTTTCGATGTCTAAATCTTCAACTAGATTATGGCAGCCGATGATACTGCCAGACCGAGTCAGGCCATTTGAACCAAATCGTGAAACGCTTAAAAGTATCATGTCCTCAACCCAAGCTGCACAGCGTAACGCGCGTTCAATGGGTTCAAAAGAGGAATTTGAGTCCATTTATCAGATGGACGTTTTGAAGCTGTCAGATAAAGAACCCTTTGCAGCATTCTTATGGGGTTGGGTTTATTCAGATGTCGGATTGGAAGAGCTTTGGGGGGTATCGGATCCTTTTGGTCTTCATCATGATGTGCTTTGGATGCGAGAAAAAATTCGTGATTTATGTTTATCTGTGCCAAAACTTTCTAAAGAAGTTGCGAGCCTGATTGGTGGCAAAACTGAAGGCGAGTTCTCTTCGCTAGAGGATGCAGCAGCCGCTCGTGAGGAGCAGGTAAAATTAGAAGTTTTAGCGGAGTTTCATAAAGCAGATTTAGTTGATGGTTTGGTTGGCTTACTGAACGGTTGGACAAGCCGGAAACTGGATGTTGAAACCTCAGAATCTGAAGACAGATACCATGATTATCGTGATCTGATTACTCAAAGTTCAGGGGTTATCGAGCATTGTCTTCGTTATTGTTTGCAAAAATTCCCGCTAAAAAACCTTTATATATTTCCTAGAACTATTGAAAAATCAGATATTGAAAAGCTTTTTTGGGCAACCTCGCCCTTTTTGACAAAAGCTCAGGTGCATGAGGCTATTCAGGTCAAACCGACAAGCCTTTTCAGTACCGCACGGAATAAACAAGGCTCATTCCGTTTATGTATGGCGGTATGTTTAATGTCGATGCCCGACTACCCGAATCACCCGCTTAGACACTTCGTTATCAATGAATCACATTTTCTGGCTGCCTACCAGTTATCACATTGGCGCGACAGTGCAGCACATGTGGATAGCAGCGCTGATAATTCCAAAAAGAAAGCATTGGAAGCGGCAGCAATAACTACCTATTTTTTAAATATATTTTTCGAAGGATTGGAACGTGGTTAAACGTAACAAACAAGCTGGTATTCCGGCATCATATATGACACCGAAATCATCAAAAACTGCGATTGCAGATAAGGTTGAAGCTGTTACCGGTGAGAGGCCGGACAATTCAGTTTTAAGTGTGTTAGAAAAAGATCAAACTGAAAAATTAAACCAACTAGTGGATCAACTCACTGAATCAAAAAAACAGTATGAAGCTGAACTTCAAGCGATTACTGAAGCCCGAGCTCAGGCCGATATCCTTAAAGCTTCCCTAGAGGCTGAAAAATTAAAATTATCGGCTTTAATTTCTGAACACGATAAAAGTAGTAAAGAGACCCAAGAGATTCGGACAGCTTTGTTAATAATGGAAAAAGATGTTCTTAGAAAAGCGGAAGAACTGTTAGCCCGAGAAGCTGAAGCCGAAGCTGGCTTTATTACTCAACATAGTCAATCCCTTGCGATGTTGACAGCAGAATTGGCAAAAGCTCGTGCCGAGCACATGCAGTCGTTGGCAAAAAGTCAGAACGAATTTTTGCAAGCCGCGAATGTGGAAGAAGAGCAGATCAGATCGCTTTCTGCGGATTTTTTGGCAGCATCCAAGGAAATTCAGCAGAGCAAATTTGAACTAGAGAAAGCTAAAGCAGACTTGGTAGCGCGTAAAGCAGAACTATCTTCGAAAGAGACGCTTCTTGAAACAACAGTTCAAACAAGGAAAGCTCAGCTTGAACAGGAATTTAGTCAGCAGAACGCAATATTAGAATCTGAAATTGAACGATTAAAAAGTTACCGAAAACGTGACGAAATTAATGTGCTCGATTTGAAGACACGATTAATGGATTTCTCTGAGTTGGAGAGAGCGCTCAAGCAAAAAGGTATGGAGTCAGCTGAGGAGCTTTTACTCCATGTAGAAAAAATTGAATCGGCAATGAGAGAGTACCGGCAAAAACTTTCTGGACGTCCTGTTGAAGATTTAGAGGATGAAGTTGAGCATCTAAGAGATTTAAATCGTTCGTTTGAAGAGCAACTTCGAGACCTAAAGCAAGAGCTAAACGAGGCTAATGCAGAGCGTCATCAAAGAGCCATTGGTATAATGGAACGCGAAAATTTGATGATGAAAAATCGCGTTCTGAAGCAACATAACGATGCAATTTCACTTGCGACAGAGCAATTAAAGCAAGAAATTGATGAGTTAAAAGATCGTCAACAAGGGCAGGCTGTCTTCCCCGCGTTAACTCGGATGGACACGATATATAACGAAAGCCCGTCAACTCAACCTGTTGGATCACTAACTGAATTTGTTGACGAGCTTCAGTTAAGAATTTTTCAAAGTGATCGTAATAACCCCCTGTATTTTGATAAAGAGACACTGCAGTTATTCTTGGGTGGCTTGGCGATGAGCCAGTTGCATATTTTTCAAGGGATTTCCGGTACTGGAAAAACCACCTTAGCGAAAGCATTCGCAAATGCGGTTGGCGGACATTGTACCGTGGTGCCTGTTCAGGCTGGTTGGCGTGATCGGGATGATCTTGTTGGCCACTACAATGCCTTTGAAAAACGATATTACGAAAAAGAGTGTTTACAGGCTCTTTACCGTGCCCAGACGCCAACATACCAAGACCGTTTTAATATCATTCTCCTTGACGAAATGAACCTTTCGCGGCCAGAACAATATTTTGCTGAGTTTCTTTCAGCGCTGGAATTATCTGGTGAGGATAGACAAGTTGTATTGATGGAAGATTCCCCTGCAAAAACACCTCGGTATTTAAGAGAGGGCCGCAAGATACCTGTCGCAGATAATGTGTGGTTCATCGGTACCGCCAACCATGATGAAACTACGTTTGAGTTTGCGGATAAAACCCAAGACAGAAGCTTTGTTTTGGAGTTAGGCCGAAATGGTATTCAGCAGTTGCCAAGCACATTAAAGAGATCTGTCATTTATAGCTTTTCATCACTTCAAACTTGCTTTCAAAATGCCATCAGCGAATATCGTACAGATGTTGATATGATATTCAATACGCTTTACGCGCATGACGTTACTAATGTTTTGGCTAAACGGTTTGGGATTGGCTGGGGTAATCGATTAGAGCGGCAGGCCAGAAAATTTTTACCGGTAGTTGTTGCATCTGGTGGCTCGATGAGTGATGCCTTAGATCATCTTTTATCAGTAAGACTTTTCCGGAACGGCAAGGTCACAGGGCGCTATGACACAAAGCCAGAACATTTATCGGAATTGCAAAAACAGTTAAGCGATGTGTGGCATAAATTATTTAAAGCAGACATTGCTATTAGGTGCGAAGAACGAATTGAGCATGAATTAGAGCGAAAGGAAATTGCTTGATGCTGCGCCTTCTTGATTGTGTTACAGGTGATATTTTTGAATGTAATACCTCTGTGCCAATAGATTCGGGACGCTTTGCGCTCCTTGAAAAAGCCTCTTTGGGAGCCCTTGGTGTATGGCCTGAAGGTACACTTTTATTTGACGACGGAAGAGGGCAAATAGTAGTTAGCAATATTTTACTTCGGTTTAATACGGTAAAAACTGACAGCATGCTTTTAGCAAAAAGACAGTTAGCTTTTGATGCACTTGAGAACATTAAATTAAGTTTCGATAAGCTTGATACTGACCATCTGGTATCGCCGGTTATACCAGCTGAAATAGCAAAAAGCTTGGAGCCAACTGAGCTACAGATAGCATTGAACAGAGTGCTTAGTTTGGGACATTTACAGGCTATTGCTAAGGCCCCGCGTATTACTATGCGCTATGATGAAGAGCTTTTACCTGTATCCAGGGTAAAGCGCACGGCAAATAATTATCAGCGGCATTTAGCCGCCCACTCCGAATGTTGGCAACAACGAACGTTTATAGGGATTGTACCAAGTAAGCTTAGAGCAAAGATTAGTGAGGATGAAGTTCATATCTATGAGAATCGTGTATTTGCCAGACTGCTCGATCATCTGGAACGATTTCTAAGAACTCTTATTGCTCAGGTTAAGCAACTGAATGAAGCCATGCGTCAGGGATTAGACCTAGAGGGCAGTTCATCTCTCCATCGCAGTCTAAGGCATTCTGTTTGTGAAACGTGGGGGGAGTCTTTTAAGGATAACGAAGCTGAGCAATTAAAACAGTACTCGGAACATCAATTAATCAGTTTGGAAGAACAATTAAGAAAAATTCTTCAGTTAAAGCAAACCGAAACATATCGCTGTATTCCAAGGGATGCGGCAGTTTCTTTAGTGTTAAAAAATACCAATATTTTACACAACGACCCGCACTATATCCAAGTTCGTCAGCTGTGGGAATTGTGGGTAAAAGAAATAGAGTTTGTTTCTAGGAATTACCAACAAATCTTTAAAAAGGCGCAATTCCATGTTGAATGCTATCGAGATTTCATTGGTTTGCTTCTTCTTCGTTCGCATAAAAAATTGGGATGGACGATTTCTAATCGGTCAAAAAAGAACTGGGTGTTAACTCATCCTTGTGGCATTGAAGGGCAACTTTATTTTCGGGATGGTAATTGGCATTTATTATGTAAAAACGCCGGTTTTGACAAAAAAGTCTTGTTTGTACCTTTGATTAACGCTTCTCAGGACATTGAAGCTGTTTGTGGACGCATTTTGTGCTGTTTGAATTGGAAAGGAGATGCAGAGGGTATTATCAATTGTTCTCCAGAAGATCTGTTTTCTGAAGAGTTGATGATTGTGATTATCCAGAGATGGTGGAGTAACATTTTTGCATCAGAGTATGGAGAGGTAGTTTCAAACCTACCCCAAACGATTCTAGAACAGTGGCCAAAATTGCACGCTTCCGGAGTTTTTTATGCCCAGACCAATGAGGGTTTCAATATTTATGCTTGGATTGATAATTTTCAATTGGCGCCAACAAATAAAGATGCTGTTCTCAGGCGATACTTTGCAGCAGAAGCTTTGAAGTTTTGTCCATGCTGTGGAGTTAAAACGATAGGATCAAATTTGGTCCCTAGAAGCGGAAAAGGATTTAAAGCTAGTTGTGAATTATGTTCGGCAACTTGGCAAATTCGTTCTAATGGCTCTTTATGGGTCTTTGAGATCGGTAGTAATATCAAAGTGGAGAAAGCAGGTCGATGGCAACAGACAATTAACTTATTTTTCTAAAGTGGTGTCCACTACTGTCTGGAGATCTCTTGAAAGTGATTTTTAGACAGCATGGCAAGATGTTATTATTTATTTGCTTCGCCAAAAGAAACCATAATCTCAAGCCAAGCAAGGCTTATGCTAACTGATGTAGGCAGGGTTAGGCTATTAGTCTATTTGTATTAGTTCAGACGAGATCTGACACATCATATGAAAAGATTAGAGTGCTTACCAAAAAATAAGACTCATCACATAATTCTTTTTTTTATATACTTTCACTTCCAAACATTTGGTAAAACAAAAACTTTATACACTTTTCGGATAATTCCTTTGATAGTTTCAAGCAGAGTTGAATTTTAAGCTGCTGTTGTGTGCCAACTATGGTGGGGGTCAACAAAGAAATAGTCAAAAGCATCTTGTGCCAACAGGTTTGGCACAAGATGGGCACAAATTTAGAAAAACGGCGAATTTTGGGGGAACAGCGGTAAATGTGAGCTAAGCAATGGAGGTATATTCAGTCAGAACAGACGCGCAGGGTGTGTTTGAATGTTTATGGAAAAACATAGTTTAGGCACGAAAGTTTTACATTAGACACAAATAAAAATTGAGAATCTTAATGGAAGATTATAGTAAATTGAAGTTTTATAAGGAGTTAAAGCTAGAAATGGTACACCCGAGTGGACTCGAACCACCGACCCCTACCATGTCAAGGTAGTGCTCTAACCAACTGAGCTACGGGTGCACTGTTTGAATTTCAAATTTAGACTCTTTGAAGAGAGTGGTACACCCGAGTGGACTCGAACCACCGACCCCTACCATGTCAAGGTAGTGCTCTAACCAACTGAGCTACGGGTGCATCGCAAAATTTAACAAGCTATTCAAAAGCGTTGCGCCTTGGAACGAGCGCTATATTAGGTGCATAGCGCAGGGCTGGCAAGCAAAAAAAACAAATTTGTCGTCAAATGGTGAATTGCTGCGCAACTTGCCCAGTGTTTCAACAACGCCGCTGATAAAACCGCAATTTCTTATTCGCTTTACTTCAGAGAATGCATCGAAATCAAACTGATAAACCAAAAGGCGAGCACTGTCGCTCGCCATTAATGCAATCAATGGTGAACACTGTCACCTTCAATAAGGCTCAAATGCACGCCATGCTTTTGGATGTAACGCAGACGAATGAAAAATAACAGCGCTGCTGAGGTCAAGCCCGCAATCAATCCTGCCCAGAATCCATGGGCGCCCATCGCGGGAACGATATGGTCCGTATAAGCTAAGGTATAACCGAGTGACATACCAATGCCCCAGTAGGAAAACAGCGTGATATAAAAAGCGCTGCGCGTATCTTTATAACCGCGAAGAGCACCCGCTGCGACCACTTGAACTGAATCAGATAATTGATACAGGGCTGCCATCAACATCAAGCTGCCGGCTAAGGCAACCACTTCAGGATCACCATTATAAAGTTTCGCAATTTGGAATCTAAATAATACGGTCAAAACAGCTGTCGTTAGAGCAAGGGATAGTGCCAGCCATAAGCCCACTTTAGTGACCACAGCGGAAATATCGGCGCGATCACGGCCTAAGTAATAACCAATCCGAATCGATACCGCGATACCTATCGATAACGGCAGCATAAATACGATGGCAGAAAAGTTGAGCGCAATCTGGTGACTTGCGACCACTGTTGCGCCAAGTGGCGCGAGTAATAGCGCTATGATGGCAAATAAACTCACTTCAAAAAACAGCGCCATTGCTATCGGCATGCCGAGTTTGGTCATTTTCTTCATAGTTTCAAAGTCTGGGCGATGAAATTTACTGAAGGGAGCTAAAGCCGCGAATTTTTTATGTAACTGCATGTAAATGGTCATGGCAACTAGCATGGCCCAGAATACGAGAGCAGTGGCGATACCACAGCCTGCGCCGCCCATGGCCGGTACGCCAAAGTGTCCATAAATAAAAATATAGTTAGCGGGGATGTTCACTGCTAAGCCGACAAAGCCAATGACCATAGTAGGTAAAGTGTAAGAAATCCCTTCACTACAGCCGCGTAGCACTTGATAAAGCACAAATGCGGGCGCGCCCCATAAAATACCGTCGAGATATCCTATGGTTAAGCGGTATAATTCAGGCTCCAAGTCCATGTGGCCAAGCACAAAGGGGGCTGATGCAAGGAAAACCATCACACCAATGCCGCCTATAATGGCAAGATAGGCACCTTGAAAGGCCAAAGGTTGGATAGCTTTTTGATTATTCGCGCCATTATAGTGGGCAAATAAAGGCGTAAAAGCCATCAGCAAACCTTGGACGAACAGAATAGCGGGTAACCAAAGGCTAGTGCCGACTGCGACGGCGGCCATATCGACAGCACTAACACGGCCCGCCATAACAGTATCAATAAAGCCCATCATGGTCTGAGTGACCTGAGCTATCAGTACCGGCAGCGCCAGTTGGATTAAACGTTTGGCTTGATAGCCTGAATGATTCATAAATACAGCCTTTAACGATTAAGCGAGCAAAAAATGTTTACAGGTATAGTTCAAGCCACCTGCGAAGTGGTTGCAATACATAAGAAAGATGGTCTAAATACCCTTGAGGTAGCGTTTGAACCTGATTTGCATGAGGGACTTGCGATAGGAGCAAGTGTGGCAAATAACGGGGTATGTCTTACTGTGACTCAGGTCGCTGATGATAGGGTATTTTTCGATGTAGTGGAAGAGACCTTGCGACTGACGAATCTGGCTAATTTGTCAGTAGGTCAAAGTGTTAATGTTGAGCGTTCGTTAACTTTCGGTAGTGAAATTGGTGGCCACATTCTCTCTGGCCATATCCATACTAAAGCCAAAGTCATCGATATTAGCCATACAGAACAACATTATGATCTGACACTGGGCATTGAGCCTAAATGGATGGATTACATTTTTTATAAAGGTTTTGTTGGCATTAATGGCTGTAGTTTAACGGTTGGCGAGGTGAGTGACTCCGGTTTTAAGTTGCACTTAATTCCTGAAACCCTAAAACTGACCAATTTAAGTCAGTATAAAGTGGGTGATGAACTCAATATTGAGATCGACAGCCAAACACAAATTATCGTCGACACAGTCGAGCGCGTGCTGGCCAGGCGTTTTAACGAACAAGCACGTTAGTTTAGTGACATCGCAGCGTGTAGTGCAATCTCGTTTAATAGATTTGCTCGTCGTCTGAATCGATATACAGCTCAACCGTTCGTCTCGATTCATCGATGTGTAAGCGTAAGTGAATCGGATTACAACAAATTCGGCAGTCATCGTAATAATCTTGGTCTCCACAGCTGGCATCGATACTGATATCTTGATGGTGCCCGCAGTGGGGACAAGCAATAACTTTGTTCATGACTCTCATGGTGCAACTCCTTATCGCCAATAGAGCGAATCGCTCTGCTCAATCAACGCATCTCACACTTCGTACGCTTATATTGTCTGCGCTTTGTCGATATTCGAAACCTGAGTGCGCTTTATGTGCTTCCTATTTGAGTATACAGCAGAGTGCAGTGCACTGACTTAGATGAAGTCGGTCTCAAAACGCAGCATGATAGACCTTCTGGTTAAATATTTTCTTGTTGGATCATTATCTCTTCTAAAAACTAGTCCTTTGCCGTCACTAACCCCTCCATTTCATTGCTGTGTAACACGCCATCGCGGGCATTTTGGGTAATATCCAGCGTTAAACGCTGCATCTGTTGCTCAAGTTCACTTTTAATATCAACGAGTAACACTTGAGTATCAATCAAAGATTTGCTTGTGATTTTCACCTGCGGCTCAGGTAAAGTGGTTGCTGTGTGCGTGAGTGTTACAGCCAGTAGAATGCAGTTCAACATATCAACTCCCTTGTCATGTTTTCAGTGATGCCCAATAACTGGCGCTAGAATAGGGGAGTTAGATGACCAAGAAGTTACCAAGACACTGCAAAATCATGAATTTGCTTTTTGTTTCCAATCCCAATTCTGGTCAATATGCTTGCGCCTTTTAGCTACAATCCCTTAGAATAAACGCCCTGCTACGCAAGGCGGCTAAGACTCCTGTACTGTCTTAACCTAGCGAGCATTTCTCTTACATTAACTAAAACCAAGTGGCCCTACGTGTGGGTCACCACTGGAAAGGACATTTCATGCCTGTAATTACACTTCCCGATGGTAGCAAACGCGAGTTTGCCCATGCTGTATCGACCCTCGATGTTGCCGCTGATATTGGCCCTGGTTTAGCGAAAGCTTGTATCGCTGGCCGCGTTAATGGCGAATTAAAAGATGCTTGCGATCTCATTGAAACCGATGCTGAGCTATCAATCATTACCGCCAAAGACGAAGAAGGTGTTGAAATTCTTCGCCATTCTTGCGCGCATTTATTAGGTCACGCGATTAAGCAAATGTGGCCAGAAACCAAGATGGCGATTGGTCCTGTTATCGATAATGGCTTCTACTATGATATCGACCTTGAGCACAAGTTGACTCAAGATGACATCGACGCCTTAGAAAAGCGCATGCTTCAACTGGCAAAAACCAACTATGACGTAGTAAAACGTGTCGTTAGCTGGCAAGAAGCCCGTGATACATTCGCTGCGCGCGGTGAAGATTATAAGATTGCCATTCTGGATGAGAACATCAGCAAAGACGCGACGCCTGCGCTGTATCATCACGAAGAATACACTGACATGTGTCGTGGACCGCACGTACCTAACATGCGTTTCTGCCAACATTTTAAATTAATGAGCATTGCCGGCGCTTATTGGCGTGGCAACTCAGAAAACAAGATGTTGCAACGTATCTATGGTACCGCTTGGGCCGACAAAAAAGCCCTTAGCACACACTTAACCCGTCTTGAAGAAGCGGCTAAGCGTGACCACCGTAAAATCGGTAAGCAGCTCGACTTGTATCACATGCAAGAAGAAGCACCGGGTATGGTGTTTTGGCATAACGACGGTTGGAGCATCTTCCTCGAATTAGAAAGATTCATTCGCCGTAAGCTAAACCAATACACTTACCAAGAAGTGAAAGGCCCATTAATGATGGACCGCGTGTTGTGGGAACGTTCTGGTCACTGGGATAAATACTCAGAAGCCATGTTCACGACCAGCAGCGAAAACCGCGAATACGCCATCAAACCAATGAACTGCCCAGGCCACGTGCAGATCTTCAACCAAGGGTTGAAATCTTACCGTGATCTGCCATTGCGTATGGCTGAATTTGGTTGCTGTCACCGTAATGAACCTTCAGGCTCGTTACATGGATTAATGCGTGTACGTGGTTTTACGCAAGACGACGCCCATATTTTCTGTACTGACAGCCAAGTTCAAGAAGAAGTGAGTGCCTGTATCCAGATGGTTTACGATACTTACGCCACCTTCGGCTTTGAAAATATCGTAGTAAAACTGTCTACTCGCCCAGAGAAACGTATCGGTGACGATGCGATGTGGGACAGAGCGGAAGAAGCACTTAAGCAAGCTCTGCGTGCCAATAATATTGAATTCACTATTTTGCCAGGCGAAGGCGCGTTCTACGGACCAAAAATCGAATTTACTTTACACGATTGTTTGGACCGAGCGTGGCAATGTGGTACTGTGCAGCTCGATTATGCGTTGCCAAGCCGTCTTGGTGCAACTTACGTTGCCGAAGATAACAGCCGTCAGACCCCAGTGATGATCCATCGTGCTATTTTAGGCTCTTTGGAACGATTCTTGGGTATCTTGATAGAAGAATATGCAGGACGTTTCCCAACTTGGTTAGCCCCAATGCAAGTTGTCGTGATGAATATCACCGATAAACAGGCTGATTATGTTGAAGAAGTCGTAAAATTCTTCAAAGAACAAGGTATTCGAGCGTCTTTTGACTTGAGGAATGAGAAAATAGGCTTTAAAATACGCGAGCACACCTTAAGGCGTGTCCCTTATTTGTTGGTCGTTGGCGATCAAGAAATGGAAAATAAGGAAGTAGCGGTGCGTACCCGTGATGGTATCGATTTAGGTAAGATGCGACTTGAAGATTTCGCCACTAAAATCCATCAACAGATTTCGCTCCGTAGTCTCAAATTGTTGGAGGAATAGGTCATAAAGATCAAAAAAACAGCAGGGCGTCAGCCGGCCCCTAATAGAATCAATGAAGAAATCACAGGTGTACCAGAAGTACGCTTAACAGGCATTGATGGTGAAGCTATTGGTGTGGTAAGCATCAGAGATGCTCAGAATTTGGCAGATGAAGCAGGTGTAGACCTAGTAGAAATCAGCCCAAATGCTGAACCTCCAGTATGTCGCATTATGGACTACGGTAAGTTCCTTTTTGATAAGGCTAAGTCAGCCAAGGAACAAAAGAAGAAGCAAAAGCAGGTTCAGGTCAAGGAAATTAAATTCCGTCCTGGAACTGACGAAAACGACTATCAGGTAAAACTACGCAACCTGATACGTTTTCTGGAAGACGGGGACAAAGCGAAGATTACGCTTCGTTTCCGAGGTCGCGAAATGGCACACCAAAACCTGGGGATGGATCTATTGAACCGTATCAAGGCTGATTTGGACGAGTATGCGGTTGTTGAATCTTTCCCGAAAATGGAAGGCCGACAAGCAATTATGGTGCTAGCGCCTAAAAAGAAATAAGTAGGGCAAAACTTAAAGTAGCAAAGGTCTATGGCCTTTGCTCGCCTTGCTTTTTATTAAACATCCCAATGCGGAGTTTTAGAAATGCCTAAAATGAAAACAGACAAGGGTGTAGCGAAGCGTTTTAAGAAAACCGCTAATGGTTTCAAGCGCAAGCAAGCACACTTACGTCACATTTTGACGAAAAAAAGCACTAAACGTAAACGTCACTTACGTGCCAAATGTTTAGTATCAAAAGCTGACGTTCCAGCAATCGCGCGTCAATTACCTTACGCTTAATTTAGGAGATTAGAAAATGCCAAGAGTTAAGCGTGGTGTAACCGCTCGTGCTCGTCACAAGAAAGTTTTAAAACTAGCTAAAGGTTATTATGGCGCTCGTAGCCGTACTTACCGTGTTGCTGTTCAAGCAGTAACTAAAGCTGGTCAATATGCTTACCGTGACCGTCGTCAGAAAAAACGTCAATTCCGTCAACTTTGGATTGCACGTATTAATGCTGCCGCTCGTCAAAATGGTCTGTCTTACAGCCGTTTCATCAACGGTCTGAAAAAGGCGTCTATCGAAATCGATCGTAAGATTTTGGCTGACATCGCTGTATTCGATAAAGTTGTATTTGCAACTTTAGTTGAAAAAGCAAAAGAAGCGTTAAACTAAGAAATTAGTTTGTTGCTGTAGAGAAGGGACCATTTGGTCCCTTTTTTTGTGCGCCATTTTAGGCTCAACGAAATGATTTTACTTACCTAAGAACTTATATAAGTACTATCTAAGTGGTGCGGAATTAAGAATCGCAAAGGAAAGAAATGTACGTGCGTGAACAATATTAATTGGCACAGCCTGCAAAAAATTTTGCTATTACTTAACGATTTTGACCTAAAAAAATAGCAGGCTAAGCCTGCTATTCGTTGAAAAATCGAGTCTAATTATTTTTTAGCGTCTAAATAACGCTCTGCATCGAGTGCGGCCATACAGCCTGTACCGGCAGAAGTAATGGCTTGACGATAATGTTGGTCCATCACATCACCACAGGCATAAACACCTTCGATACTGGTTTGCGTGGCGTTACCTTGCAAGCCACTCTGAACGTTTAAATAACCGTGGTTCATTTCCAACTGGCCTTCAAAAATACCGGTATTAGGGCTGTGACCAATAGCGACGAACACGCCAGCAACGGATAAGTCAGTGATCGAGCCATCTTTAGTGCTCTTCATCTTTAGACCTGTCACACCCATGGCATCACCAACCACTTCATCCATGGTTTGATCTAAGTGAAGGATGATGTTGCCATTGGCGACTTTGTCCATCAGACGGTCGATCAAGATTTTTTCTGAGCGGAAGGTGTCACGGCGATGGATGAGGTGAACTTCAGCAGCAATATTGCTTAAATATAATGCTTCTTCAACGGCGGTATTGCCGCCACCGATCACAGCGACTTTTTGATTGCGATAGAAGAAGCCATCACAGGTTGCACAGGCTGATACACCGCGACCTTTGAAAGCTTCTTCTGACTCTAACCCTAAGTAACGGGCAGAAGCGCCAGTTGCGATGATCAGCGCATCACAGGTGTACTCGCCGTTATCGCCTTTCAGACGGAAAGGGCGCTCGGTAAGGGTTACTTCGTTGATATGATCGAACAAGATTTCAGTATCGAACTTTTCAGCATGCTTCTGCATACGTTCCATCAAGGCCGGACCTGTTAAGTCGTCCGCATCGCCTGGCCAGTTTTCAACTTCAGTCGTCGTGGTTAATTGACCACCTTGTTGCATACCTGTGATCATCACAGGTTTTAAATTCGCACGCGCAGCATAAACGGCTGCGGTATATCCTGCTGGGCCTGAACCCAAAATCAATAAGTTACAATGTCTGACCTGGCTCATTTTTATCTCCGTGCCTTTAGCAAATTGCAAGGATTGTAGGGAATTTACCTGTGGGGGTAAAGTGTTGGAGGGCGATTCTTTTAGATTGCACTAATCGAGTCCATCCGTTTTAGTATGGAGAGTGTCAGTTTTACTTTACTGTGAATAAATAGCTTAAGTGTGAACCACGAAATGAAGCACGGGATGAGCTTGTATAAATATGATGGTGCGATCGCAGTGTAGCCTATTTCTACCCAATAAAAATCGGCCTCAATTGTATCGAGACCGATTTGAATTACATACTAAGTAAAGCTAGCTCAAATCCACATAAAAAGTTAAGTTAATTAAAAACTTATACTAATAGTGTCGCAGGAGATGTGAACGCTAAGTTTAGGGCGTGAGCCACTTCCTTACACACCACTTTACCGTGCATGACGTTTAAGCCATTAAGAAAATGCTTGTCTTGCAACAGCGCTTCTTTATAGCCTAAATTTGCTAACTTGAGAATGTACGGTAAGGTTGCATTGTTAAGCGCAAATGTTGAAGTGCGAGCGACCGCACCAGGCATATTTGCAACACAGTAATGCACAACATCATCAACGATATAGGTAGGATCTTGGTGAGTAGTGGCATGTGAAGTTTCAACACAACCGCCTTGATCGATCGCCACGTCAACGATAGCGCTGCCAGGCTTCATACGTGAAATCATGCTACGAGTAACCAATTTTGGCGCCGCAGCACCTGGAATTAGTACACCACCAATCACAAGATCGGCCTCAATAACATGACGTTCAATTGCATCCGCAGTTGAGTAAATGGCTTTTACAGCAGAACCGAATTGCACATTTAAACGACGCAGAGCATCAATACTGCGATCAAGAACAACAACATCAGCACCCATACCAACTGCTACTTGTGCTGCATTAGTACCAACCATACCGCCGCCAATAATGACGACTTTAGCAGGCTCAACTCCCGGTACGCCGCCCAGCAACATACCGCGGCCACCAGAAGATTTCTCTAATGCCATAGCGCCAGCTTGGATTGACATACGACCAGCGACTTCAGACATAGGAGCAAGCAAAGGCAGGCCACCACGATCGTCTGTCACAGTTTCGTAAGCGATACATACGGCACCACTTTTGATTAAATCTTCAGTTTGCGGTAAATCTGGAGCAAGATGCAGATAAGTAAATAAAATCTGATCGTGACGCAACATAGCGCGTTCAACTGCTTGAGGCTCTTTTACTTTTACAATCATCTGCGCTTTAGCAAAAACTTCAGTAGCAGTCGCTAAAATTGTGGCGCCAGCATCAATATAATCTTGATCTGAAAAACCAATACCTATGCCTGCATTTGTTTCAACAAAAACGTCGTGACCTTTGATCGCCAACTCGCGAACACTAGAAGGAACCATACCGACACGATATTCGTGGTTTTTAATTTCCTTGGGAACACCAATAATCATCTTTGAGCCTCAATTGCCTGAAATCCCACTTTTAATGGGCATAATTGTTATTTTATCGTGACCTGAACGTGATTAATTCAGGGATATCTAGTATAGTATCGGCGACGCAGTTTATGCTGCTGAACTTTCGGCATACGTAGAATAAAATGTTGTTTTAGTGATAAAGCAAGGTTAAATAAATGGCATATAATAAAAAGAGTCCTGTAAAAGACTTGGATCGCATCGATCGCAACATTCTTAATGAACTACAACTTGATGGCCGCATTTCAAATGTGGAATTGTCAAAAAGAGTCGGACTAAGTCCAACTCCGTGTTTAGAAAGAGTAAAACGTCTCGAAAAGCAAGGTTACATCAATGGCTATACCGCATTGGTGAATCCTCATTTCTTGGGTGCATCCCTACTGGTATTCGTGGAAATCACATTAAGCCGTGATACTCCCGAAGTGTTTGATAAGTTTAACCGTGCAGTGCAACTACTCGATGATATTCAAGAATGTCATCTGGTTTCAGGCGATTTTGACTACTTACTGAAAACTCGTGTTTCAGATATGTCGGCTTATCGTCGCTTGTTAGGTGAAACGTTATTGAAATTACCTTCTGTTTCCGACACGCGTACTTATGTTGTGATGGAAGAAGTTAAGCACACCAGTCGTGTAGCGATAAATCATCTACTCTCAGATATCTAAATTACCCTGATTGTTTGGTTTTACAATAAGGGGCTTAGGCCCCTTATTTATCAGTAACGTCGATATATCCATCTCATTTAACGCTTATTACTATTCGCCTTGTATTGCCCTTAAGTTTACGAACTTAGGGGCTTCTTTTTGTGGCATTTTTAAACAAATTTGTTAACGGAAGTGTTTGTGTAATAACTCATTCCTCCCCAAAAGCACACTAAAACACCTCAATAGACTAAATTTTGCCAATCATGACCAATTCTGTATAGAAAAACAGGCTAATGTGCTCCACATTTAGTGGGATTCTGGTATCGTTAGCCCACCTGTTTTCACTTTTATGGATTACGTCGTTTGTCTCAAGGAAATAGTGTACGCACGCTCACTGGCCTGCAACGTCTGCTGGAAGGCGGACTCATCATTTGTTGTGTTCTCGCCACTTATATTTTACTCGCATTGACGAGTTTTAGTCCGTCTGATCCTGGTTGGAGTCAGTCGCATTTTCAAGGCGATATTAAAAACTGGACCGGAGCAGTAGGGGCTTGGATTGCCGATATTCTGTTATATTTCTTCGGCGTTACGGCTTATATCATGCCAATCATTGTCGCATCGACGGGCTGGTTATTGTTCAAACGTGCCCATCATTTACTTGAAATTGATTACTTTTCAGTGGCCCTGAGATTGATTGGATTTTTACTGATCATTCTGGGATTTTCTGCTTTGGCGAGCATGAATGCCAACAACATCTACGAGTTTTCGGCAGGCGGAGTGGCGGGTGATGTGATCGGTCAAGCCATGTTGCCGTATTTTAATAAACTCGGCACTACCTTATTACTGCTGTGTTTCTTGGGCTCAGGTTTTACGCTGTTGACTGGGATTAGCTGGCTGACTGTGGTCGAGAAAATCGGCTTAGTCTCTATTTGGATTTATAAAAAGTTAAAATTATTGCCGCAAGCGATGAAGCGTGAGCATGAAACCGAGGATACCCGTGGTTTTATGTCCGTGGTGGATAAGTTTAAACAGCGCCGTGAATCCCAATATGTGCTAGAAAAGCCCCCCATAGTTGAAAAGCCTAAGGTGCGTGAGCGTCATATTGGTCGTAGAGCTGAGATAACCCCAACGCTATATGCTGCCACTGATGATATGGTCATTGAACCAGAAGGTATTATTACCGAAACTGAGAATAATTCGTCGCCAAAAAATAAACTATCGGCGCTTGCAAAAATTCTGAGCTTGAATGGCAGTAAAAGTAAGAGTGCACAACGGGTTGAGCCACAAATCGATAATGATGATTTGGCCGCCCATGGCAATTTTGAAGCACCACCTTGGTTAGCTGAACCTCAGCATTCAAATGCCGATGAGCAAGACAGTGCCGATTTTAATTCGCATTCATTCGATCATGATGACAATGAGCCTGTGTTTAGCAGTCAAGCATTTACAGAAGATGAAGACGATGAAAGTCTCGGTTTTAGCGATGATGACGTCATTGATTTTGATACTAAAGTGTCAACAGGTGCAGTGAATCAAGCGCAGCGTAATAAGCAAGATCAAAAAGCTAAAATTGTCGATGGCATTGTGGTATTGCCAGGACAAGAAGACAAACCCGCACCGAAAAAACCGATGGATCCTCTGCCGAGTATTAACTTGCTCGACATACCTGACCGTAAGAAGAATCCGATCAGCCCAGAGGAATTAGATCAAGTCGCTCGCCTTGTTGAGCTTAAATTGGCCGATTTCAACATCATCGCCAATGTGGTGGGTGTGTATCCAGGCCCTGTGATCACACGCTTTGAATTAGAATTAGCGCCGGGCGTTAAAGCGTCAAAAATCTCTAATCTATCAAAGGATTTAGCTCGTTCATTACTGGCTGAAAGTGTGCGCGTGGTTGAAGTTATTCCGGGTAAGGCTTATGTCGGACTCGAATTGCCCAATAAATTCCGCGAAACCGTGTTTATGCGCGATGTGTTAGATTGTGCCGCCTTTACTGAGAGTAAATCCAACTTAACTATGGTGTTAGGCCAAGATATTGCTGGTGACCCTGTTGTTGTTGATCTTGGTAAAATGCCACATTTATTGGTAGCCGGTACTACAGGCTCTGGTAAGTCTGTGGGTGTAAACGTGATGATCACCAGCTTACTGTATAAGTCTGGCCCAGAAGATGTACGCTTTATCATGATCGACCCCAAAATGTTGGAATTGTCTGTCTATGAAGGTATTCCGCATTTGCTATGTGAGGTAGTTACCGACATGAAAGAAGCTGCCAATGCGCTGCGTTGGTGTGTCGGCGAGATGGAACGTCGCTACAAGCTGATGTCTATGATGGGCGTACGTAACATCAAGGGCTATAACGCTAAAATTGCCGAGGCGAAGGCCAATGGCGAAGTGATTTTAGATCCTATGTGGAAGTCTTCTGACAGCATGGAGCCTGAAGCGCCTGCGTTAGATAAGCTGCCATCGATTGTTGTCGTGGTCGATGAATTTGCTGACATGATGATGATTGTTGGTAAAAAAGTTGAAGAGTTGATTGCCCGTATTGCCCAAAAAGCGCGTGCCGCAGGCATACATTTGATTCTCGCAACCCAAAGACCGTCAGTGGATGTAATTACTGGCTTGATTAAAGCCAACATTCCCACACGTATGGCATTCCAAGTGTCATCGCGTATCGATTCGCGCACCATTTTAGACCAACAGGGTGCTGAAACCTTGCTTGGTATGGGTGACATGTTATTTTTGCCACCGGGTACCGCGGTACCGAATCGTGTTCATGGTGCGTTCGTTGATGATCATGAAGTTCACCGTGTCGTTGCCGACTGGTGCGCCCGTGGCAAACCGCAATATATCGAAGAAATCCTCAACGGTGCCAGTGATGGTGAACAAGTATTATTGCCTGGTGAAACCGCTGAATCAGACGAAGAATACGATCCGTTATACGATGAAGCAGTCGCCTTTGTGACTGAAACTCGTCGCGGCTCGATTTCAAGCGTACAGCGTAAATTTAAGATTGGTTATAACCGTGCAGCACGCATTATTGAACAGATGGAAGCACAAGGTATTGTTTCTGCTCAAGGCCACAACGGTAACCGTGAAGTCTTAGCGCCGCCAGCACCAAAACATTATTAAGCCGCGCTAAGGCGTAGCTTTGATACACCCAAGGGTTTACAGGGTAAGGAATAAAATGAAAAAACGATTATGCGCTGTGTTGTTAGCTTCACCTTTGCTATTTAGCGCGGCTGTGTTTGCCGATGATGCGCAGCAGCTCAGGGAAAAATTGATTGGTACCGCGTCACTAAAAGCCGATTTCAAACAAACCGTAACAGACGTTAATAAAAAGGTTATTCAAACGGGGTCAGGCATTTTTGCCTTGGCGTATCCGAATCAATTTTATTGGCATTTAACCCAGCCCGATGAATCACAGATTGTCGCTGATGGTAAAGATTTGTGGATCTACAATCCTTTCGCCGAAGAGGTGGTCATCATGGATTTTGCTGAAGCAATCAATGCATCTCCCATAGCATTGCTCGTCCACCGCGACGATGCGACTTGGTCACAGTATTCTGTGTCCAAGAAACAAGATTGCTATGAGATCAAACCTAAGGCGATTGATTCGGGCATATTGTCCGTTAATGTTTGTTTCAAAAATGCCCAGTTAGTCAACTTTAATGTTGCCGATGATAAAGGTAATTTAAGCCTGTTTGATTTAAGCAATCAGCAAGCCATCACAAATAAAGACAAAGCCTTGTTCACCTTTGTGATCCCAGACAGCGTCGATGTTGATGATCAACGTCGTAAAGCAGTACATTAGGCTATCGCGTGAGCAGTTTATCGTTTAATTTTGCGCCCGATTTTCGTCCCTTGGCCGCGCGCATGCGGCCAAGAACGATTGGCGAGTACATAGGTCAAGCCCATTTACTGGGTGAAGGCCAACCACTACGCAAAGCATTGGAAGCAGGGCGCGCCCATTCAATGATGTTGTGGGGACCGCCGGGCACAGGTAAAACAACCTTAGCCGAATTAATCGCACATTATTCAAATGCTCACGTTGAACGCATTTCCGCGGTCACCTCTGGCGTTAAGGACATTCGCGCCGCGATTGAGCAAGCAAAAGCCGTTGCAGAATCCCGTGGCCAACGTACCTTATTGTTTGTCGATGAAGTCCACCGATTCAATAAGAGTCAACAGGATGCTTTTCTGCCATTTATTGAAGATGGCACAGTGATCTTTATCGGCGCGACAACAGAAAATCCGTCTTTTGAAATCAACAATGCCTTACTCTCGCGGGCAAGGGTCTATCTTATCAAGCGCTTAAGCCATGATGAAATCGCCCATATAGTAACTCAAGCCTTAAACGATAACGAGCGCGGTTTAGGCCTACGACAATTTGTAATGCCGACCGATGTGCTCACCACATTGGCACAACTTTGTGATGGTGATGCCCGTAAAGCGTTAAATCTTATTGAGTTGATGAGTGATATGCTCATCGACGGTGGCACCTTTACCACTGAAATGTTAATTCAAGTGGCGGGGCACCAAGTTGCTGGTTTTGATAAGAACGGCGATCAGTTTTACGATCTTATTTCAGCGGTGCATAAATCCATCCGTGGCTCGGCACCCGATGCGGCTTTATATTGGTTTTGTCGAATTCTAGAGGGCGGCGGCGATCCGCTTTACGTGGCAAGGCGCTTACTGGCGATTGCCTCTGAAGATGTGGGCAATGCCGATCCTGCGGCGATGACAATCGCACTGAATGCCTGGGATTGTTTTCACCGTGTTGGCCCCGCCGAAGGTGAGAGAGCAATAGCACAAGCCATTGTTTATCTTGCCAGTGCGCCTAAGAGCAACGCTGTGTATACCGCATTTAAGGCGGCGCGTGCGTTAGCTCGCGAAACAGGGCAAGTCGAAGTGCCACACCATTTACGCAATGCACCGACTCAGTTAATGAAAGACATCGGCATGGGAGCTGGGTATCGATATGCCCACGATGAAGCCAATGCCTATGCCAGTGGTGAAAATTATTTCCCCGAATCCCTGCAAACAGCACAGTTTTATTTTCCGACTGAGCGAGGGTTTGAGAAGCGGATCAAAGATAAATTGGCGCAATTAGCCCAGTTAGATCAAGCCAGTGAGAACAAAAGATATGACTAACATCTTATTAGTGGCTTTCGGCGGGTCAATTGGAGCAGTTTTACGCTATCTTATTTCAATATTCATGATCCAAGTATTTGGCAGCAGTTTTCCTTTTGGTACACTGTTGGTTAATGTTATAGGTTCATTTTTTATGGGCGTAATTTACGCTCTGGGGCAAATGAGTCATATCAGCCCTGAACTCAAAGCGCTTATAGGTATCGGTCTATTAGGTGCTTTGACAACGTTTTCGACTTTCTCTAATGAAACCTTGTTGCTGATGCAAGAAGGGGATTGGCTGAAGGCGATTTTGAATGTGGTGTTGAATCTAAGTCTATGTTTATTCATGGTGTACTTAGGTCAACAACTGGTTTTTTCTCGCATTTAACTATTAAGAATATATCACATGTTAGATCCTAAATTTTTGCGCAACGAATTAGAAGTTACCGCTGAGCGACTGGCTACCCGTGGCTTTATTTTAGACATAGCTCATCTCATTCAATTAGAAGAAAAGCGTAAGTCACTGCAAGTGGCTACCGAAGAATTACAAGCGTCGCGTAATGCCATCTCCAAATCTATTGGCCAAGCTAAAGCCCGTGGTGAAGATGTTGACGCGATCATGGCGCAAGTGGGCGATTTAGGTTCACAGTTGGATGCCAAAAAGATTGAACTGGCCGCCGTACTTGAAGAAGTCAATGCCATTGCCATGTCTATGCCTAACCTGCCTGATGAATCAGTACCAATGGGTGCCGATGAAACAGAGAACGTTGAAGTGAGACGTTGGGGTACGCCACGCACTTTTGATTTCCCGATTAAAGATCATATCGATTTAGGCGAAGGCCTAAACGGCTTAGATTTTAAAAATGCCGTTAAAATTACTGGCTCACGTTTTATCGTAATGAAAGGCCAAGTCGCCCGCTTAAACCGCGCCATTGGTCAGTTCATGTTGGACTTACATACCACAGAGCACGGTTATACCGAAGCCTATGTGCCATTACTGGTTAACGAGGCAAGCTTACTCGGCACAGGCCAGCTACCTAAGTTTGGTGAAGATTTATTCCACACTAAACCTGCAACTGAAGAAGGCCAAGGTTTGAGCCTTATCCCAACTGCAGAAGTGCCATTAACGAACTTAGTTCGCGATAGCATTGTTGATGAAGACGAGCTGCCAATAAAGTTAACTGCGCATACTGCATGTTTCCGCAGCGAAGCGGGCTCATACGGCAAAGATACCCGTGGTCTGATCCGTCAGCACCAATTCGATAAAGTTGAAATGGTGCAAATTGTTAAGCCTGAAGATTCAATGGCGGCACTTGAAGCGCTGACAGGTCATGCTGAAACAGTGTTGCAGCGTTTAGGTTTACCGTATCGAACTGTGATTTTATGTACTGGCGATATGGGCTTTGGCTCAAGCAAAACCTACGATATCGAAGTCTGGTTACCAGCACAAAATACCTATCGTGAGATTTCTTCTTGCTCAAACATGAAGGATTTCCAAGCCCGTCGTATGCAAGCACGTTACCGCGTGAAAGCAGATAATAAGCCTGCGCTATTGCATACGTTAAACGGCTCAGGTTTAGCTGTGGGTCGTACTTTAGTGGCTATTTTAGAAAACTATCAAAATGCTGATGGCAGTATCACAGTCCCTGAAGTTCTGCGTCCTTACATGGGCGGTTTGACTCAAATAGGCTAATGGAACACAAAATAATACTATGGATAAAGGCCAGCGCTATCTCCGTTGGCTTTCCTATACCGCTGTGATTGCAGTATTTTTTGCTGTAATGCTTGCCACCGTAGGCAAAGCCATCTGGGTTGTGTTAGAAAACGTCAAATAACCCTATCAACTTTGTTCAAGTAAAAAGAAAGGCATGTTTCCCAAGGGAACATGCCTTTTTGTTTGTGTCATGTTTACGTGATGACTTAACCCTTTGCCATTAAATACACTTAGCTGGTTTGGGCAGGCCCGCGATTTTCGTTGCTTGTTTCGCAGGTCCAATCGGGAATAGGGTATATAAGTATTTTGAATTGCCTTTGTCTGGTCCTAAGGCTTGGCCAATGGCTTTAACTAATACACGGATAGCAGGGCTCGTTTTATATTCAAGATAGAAATCTCGAATAAAGTTAATAACTTCCCAATGGGCTGGCGTAAGTACAATTTGCTCTTCTGCCGCTAACAACAGGGCCATATCGGGTTGCCAATCGTTAAGATTTTTTAAATAACCTTGATGGTCACGGGCGATTTCTGCGCCATTAAATTGCAATGGATTTACCACGTTATCACCTTGTCATGGAGTAATGATTGAGCCACAAACTCATTGTAATCGATAAGCATGACGTTCTTTAAACGTTCGGATAGGCCACGTGCGACAACATCGTCTTTTAAGACCATCAACTTGAAGGGCGATAATGCCATTGCCCACTGGCGCAGCAGTAACGCGTTAACGCCATCGCTCGATAATAAAATTGCATCTTCCTTACAGGCGTAACGTAAACAAAGTTTCAGCGCGCTATCTCGACTGGGAGATGTTTGAATATGATGTAAAATCATTAGAATACTAAGACCTCATCCACTTGGTTTAAATGGGCTGCGATGGCTTCATCGTTGACCACTGTCACTGGGATCGACAGTAAGCCATGGCTTAAGCCGTAATCGGCTAAGGATTGCTTACAGACAAACACAGAGCCAATATCATACAGCGGCAGTGCTTTAAAGGTGGAGATGTAATCTTTAGCACCGATAAGCTCAGGCTGTTGATCTTTAATCAAATGCAACACACCTTCATCCACAAACACTAAACTCACTTCTTGTTCGAAGCTAGCGCTAAGCAGGGCAAGATCTAAACCTTCGCGGCCACGAACAGTACCATGTGGCGAGCAGCGAAATAGAATACACAATTTTTTCATAGTAGCCCTGAGAGTTAAAAACTGATCAAACGATCGGCCGATTCAATACCTGTGATTAGCTCACCTAAGCCGCCCATAATAAATGACTCGCCCACATTCCAGTGGCTAAGGCCATTCTCGCTAGCATCTTGGTGACTCACAATGCCGCGACGTAGCGCTGCAGAAACGCAATTGACTAACGGGGCCTGATGGGATTGCGCCAGCTGTTTCCAGTCACTGATCACATCGTTTTCATCGGAGGCGGGTAAGCTTAAATCTGTGGAGTTATACACGCCATCTTGATAAAAAAACACACAGATAATCTGATGCCCAGCTAAAAGTACAGCTTGGGAGAAGCGTAAGGCATTAACACTCGCCGACGTGCCATAAGCGGGCCCGTTCACTTGGATAATAAATTTGCTCATTTAAAATAAAAATGGCCCTAAAAGTAGGGCCATTCTAACGCAAGTTAAGCTAAAAATCGCTAACTAGGATTAGTCATCGTTGCCTATGCCCATCAGGTGCAACAGCGCGATGAAGAGGTTTAAGAAGTCTAGGTATAACGAGATAGTCGCGCGAATGTAATTAGTTTCGCCGCCATTGACGATACGGCTAGTATCAAACAGGATAAAACCTGTCATCAGTAACGCCAAGCCCGCGTTAATTGCCATAAAGGCAACACTGTTACCCATAAAAATATTAATCACAGCGGCGGCGATCACCACAATCAAGCCGGCAAATAAGAATCCACGTAGGAAAGAGAAATCTTTCTTAGTGGTCACGGCATAGGCTGATAACGCAACGAAAATCACTGACGTTAACCCCAGTGCTTGCATGATCAGCTGTGGACCGTTTGCCATACCCGCGTAGTGATTGAGCATGTAGCCCAGTGAAGCACCTTCCATACCCGTAAAGGCAAACACCCAGAAGATACCCGCTGCAGACTCGGCTTTACGTAAAGTGACAAACAACAGTACTAGGCCACCAATCGATAAACCAATGGAGACTAATGGACTGATATTTAATGCCATTGCCAAACCCGCACACAGTGCAGAGAAGGCCAATGTCATCGATAACAGCATATAAGTGTTTTTAAGAAGTTTGTTCACTTCCAGTGTTGACGCACTCGTCGAATATAAGGTTTCTTGGGTCATGTTGATCTCCGTTGACACATTTCCAAACTGATCATTTTGATTTTTTACAGCACACTAAGTTCCCGTAAAATCCTAAAATGAACTTAACTGGTGCAATGATACCGTACATGAGATACGGGTGAAAGTCATAGAACCATGAATAACAAATTGTTAATCTTCAAAATTTTACTCAATTATTTATTTCAACTTTAACTGCAAAGCATAAAAAATAAGATTCTTGTATCTGCGTCTTCATCCACTATGAAGGTAAAGATTTAGTCTGTACATAAGCAGACGATACACAATCACATTCAATGCTGATTTCAATGACTAAATCAGCATATTGAGTTTAAACCAAGCTTAAGCCAGCCACTCTTTGTGCAATTTTTCAGTATCGCCAAGATATTCCAGCACCCAAGCGAGAGCAGGCGACATCTTGTCAGCATTCCAGGCCAAGCAACAAGGGCTTGTCTGCTTTGGATTTTCCAGTTGTTTTTCAACAAGCGCACCCGCCTTAATAAACACGCTCGCTAAATGCACTGGCATATAACCGACGCCTAAACCTTCGCGGAAACAGTTAATGGCACGGATCCAATCAGGTACGACTAACCTGCGTTGATTCTCTAGCAACCAAGTCATACGTTTTGGAATTTCCCGAGAGGTATCTTCTAAACAAATCGAGGGAAAAGGGCGCAGCTCATCGTCACTTAATGGGCGGTCAATACTGGCCAAGGGATGATTTTTACTAACAAGAAACGCCCACTCAATATCCCCCATGTCTTTATATTGGTAAACACCACCGACTGGAATTGCGGTTGTCGCACCAATAGCAATATCACTGCGACCCGTGGCGAGCGCTTCCCAAACCCCGTTAAAGACTTCAATTCGAATAATTAATTCAATATCATGGAAGTGTCGATAAAAGTCAGCAATTAATACGCTGATCCTGTCGGCACGGACGATATTATCAAGGGCTATGGACAAGGTGGGTTGCCAACCATTTGCCACGCGCTGAGTGCCACGTTTCATCTCGTCCATCTGCGTGAGCAAGGTTCTGGCTTGCTTCACAAAATGTTCACCCGCTGGTGTTAAGGTTACACTGCGATGATGCCGTTCAAAAAGAATGACGCCGAGTTCTTCTTCTATTTGCTTGACCGCGTAGCTCACGGCAGAGGGCACTTTATGTAGCCGATTCGCCGCCGCGGTGAAACTACCTACACGAGCCACAATATCAATGAGTTCTAGCGCTTGTTCTGAGAGCATAACTGACGTCCATTCCAATGAAAATAATTGATAGCACAAGTCAAAAATAAACGTTTCCAATAAATTTAACAAGTCATTAGACTGCACACTTTAGTCAATCTGACACGATTATTTTATGAAAACGTCTAGTAACACCTTTGTAAACATAAAGTTCTTTATGTTTCTATTCTATTTAGCCATGTTGAGCATGCTTGGCTTTATTGCCACTGACATGTATTTGCCTGCTTTCAAAGCAATTGAAGGCTCATTTGACAGCACACCATCACAGGTGGCGATGTCATTGACCTGTTTCCTTGCGGGTCTTGCCTTAGGTCAGCTGCTTTACGGCCCGTTAGTCAATAAAATCGGCAAACGTTGGGCACTGATCTTTGGCCTTGTTTTATTTGCCATTGCTAGCGTGTTTATTGCCAACAGTGATTCTATATTAATGCTCAATACCGCGCGCTTCTTCCAAGCCATTGGCGCCTGTAGTGCAGGGGTTATTTGGCAAGCTATTGTGGTTGAACAATATGATGCCGATAAAGCCCAAGGTATTTTCAGCAACATTATGCCATTGGTCGCATTATCGCCTGCATTAGCACCGATCCTTGGCGCTTATATTCTGAACGAATTAGGCTGGCGTGCAATCTTTATCTCCTTGTGTGTTATCGCTTTTCTGCTGGTATTGATGACCTTGTACTTTGTTCCAGGCAAGAGTCAACATAAACACAGTGAACATGTTGCTGTATCTTATGGGCAAATTTTGAAAAACACCCGCTATTTAGGCAACGTCGTGATCTTCGGTGCCTGTTCCGGTGCTTTCTTTGCCTACTTAACTGTGTGGCCGATTGTGATGGAAATGCACGGTTATCAAGCGACTGAAATTGGGTTAAGTTTTATCCCGCAAACCATCATGTTTATTGTCGGTGGTTATGCGAGTAAGTTACTGATAAAACGCATTGGCGGGCATCAAACACTCAATATCTTGTTGTCAGTTTTCGCAGCCTGCGTTATTTCGATCATCATGTTCACGCTGATTTATCCCGCGAGCACGATTTTCCCACTGCTTATTTCGTTCTCGATTTTAGCGGCGGCCAATGGTGCAATTTATCCAATAGTCGTGAACAGCGCGCTACAGCAGTTTAGTCAGAATGCCGCTAAGGCCGCAGGATTACAGAACTTCTTACAGATCAGCATTGCCTTTGGTGCATCAAGCTTAGTCGCTATGTGGGCAAGTCTTGGTGAAGTGGCGATTGGTTGGGGTATCCTATGTTGCGCTATTTTAGTTGTGGTCGGCTATATACTTAAGAGTCAACAAGAGTGGGGCGACTTTGCCAAACATTTCACTAAGCCAGATCCCGCACGGGTAGGCATAATGTCCGATGTGAAGCAAAATCCAGCGGATTGAGTGTAATAGCAACAATTGGCGCATAATTGAGAGTTAGTGCTTTACAGTCAACAGACTTACTTATATTATGCGCCTCGTTCGGAGGGGTGGCAGAGTGGTTTAATGCACCGGTCTTGAAAACCGGCGTGGGTTTATAGCCCACCCAGGGTTCAAATCCCTGCTCCTCCGCCATATTTAGTCAAAAAGCCGCTAAGCAATTAGCGGCTTTTTGCATTTTAGCTGTTTTAGCTGTTTTAGCTGTTTTAGCTGTTTTAGCCTTACGTTGCTGATTCGAAACGCAGTGTTTCAGCCATATTTCACAAGCAAAGCCATCAGCAATGATGACTTTGCTTGTATTATTTAACTCTAGATTTCCTCATTCAACATGATGCCAGACAATCTCAGCCATCATTACACTTTGGGGAGTTTGTGTTGGACCATGGCAAGAGCAAAGGAATGCCAATCTGCATTAGCATAGCTGCTCACCAGATCCTGGAGTGTTGTCGGTTCGCCAGCGTTATCCACTGGTTGCAAAATTATCTGCAAATTCAGCGCATTGCAGTAATCCTGCCGCTCCACTACAAAAAACTGCTTCTTGTAGGGGAGTAGCAATGTGTCCTCAGCTTGCGCATTAAACTCACGCGCGGCTAAATAGCCAGTAAACCAATGATTGAGTAATGTGTCGCATTGCTTAGTGTGGAATAAGCCTCCCCAATCATCCCCGAGTATGGCTTGACCCGACAGGACTCGCTGGCAATGATGAAAATCGATAAAACCTAGCTCACGTGTGATCACTTGTTGGCAATGCTTAAGCTGGAGAGCTGAGTGTGATATGCCCAATTTCGCCATTAAGGTCGCGACTCTTTGCTTGGCTAACGGCTCATCCTGCTGACAAGCTTTGAGCAGTTTTTTAGCGCGAACTTTGGTTTCATTTAATGCGATGGCGCTTGAGTCTTTCATCTTGGCTAACTTCATTTTGCATTACCTCCATGACTGACTCGATTTGCTCGCGGCACGTGAATGAAAGGCCAAATACTGATGATCAATAAACTCAAGAGACAACCTAAGATGTCCGCAATTGGAAAGGCCATCCATAACTCAATCAAAGCGTTTTGCATAATATTAATGTTTAATGCACCTGTGATAAATGAAATATCTGCAAAGGATAGTTGAGGTAACAGGACCAGCAGGGGCAGTAACAAACCATAGATTTTTATCCCAGATAATAGCAATGCAAGCTTAGGGCGATTTGTGCCTTGATACACAGCAATCGCAATACCTGTGATCCCCGCCAAAGGTAAAGCGATAAACGTCACACTCGAAATCTTAATACAAGCGCCAATGAGTGCTGGATCATCGGTGAAAATACCAAAAACCAAGGTAGGAAACCCCATAAGTATAATTGTCACGACACTCAGATAACAGCAGGTCAAGACGATCCCCCATTTAGCACACGCTAACACCCGAGAAGATGCCATCGCCCCATAGTTATACGCACTGATTGTTTGTGCTGCACTGGTGAGAGCCATGAGCGGCAGGGCGATAAAGATATTAAAGCGTCCGATCAAACCATAAGCGCTGATCATGTACGCAACCTCATTCGCGGCTGGCGTATTGGGCGCTACATTGGCTAAATGACTGACTAAAATATGATTTACCGATGAGATCACGCAGGCAATCCCAAGATATGACAATAATATAGGGCTACCCAAGCCAAGAATCGCTTTTATCTCAGTGAGGTTGAGCTTTATCTGCTCCATTCTAAAAAAAATAGGCTGGGTAGCTTGCTTATGAAGCACCTGTTTACTGGCAAAGCGGTTATTTGGGACAAAATAGACAACAGCGATAAATAGACTCACACATTGACCCGCCACCGTTGCCCACGCCGCACCACTCACGCCCATCTCCAAAACAGCAATAAAGAGTGTATCGAACAAGATGTTCATGACCGCCGACAACAAGATAACCAGCAGCATCACCACGACTTTTCCTTGTGCTCTGAGTAAATCGCCGCTAAGAGATAACAAAAAAGTGAATAGACTAAAACAGAGAATGGGTTGTAGATACTCTGTAGCAACTAAGGCAAGTGTTGAGCTTACCCCAATAAACGCCAATAAATTATCAAGCTGGGCGAGTGACACGATAGTCACTATCACGCCGCAACATAGGGCTAACGCAAAACCAGTGTTCGCGATTTGACTCGCCTTATCAAACGCATTTGCCCCTAAAAATCGGCTTACTAAGGTCGCAGTACCATTTCCTATCATGCAGGCCAAAGCAAAAATCATCATTTGTAACGGGAAGGCAATCGTCACCCCAGCTAATGCATCGGCACCGATGTATTTCAAAATAAAATAAGAGTCAACTAAGTTGTAGCTGCCGCTGAGCATCATGGCCAATGCCATGGGTAACGCAAAGCGCAAATACAAAGTAGGGATAGCTAACGTACCTAAGGACTCAGTTGACTGAGATCCTGAGTGAGATTTCCCGTGGGAGGGCGTTTCGGTGGCTGCCAAGGGTACAATGTCAGAAAGTTCAACATTGATACCGGCGGGTTTGAAAGTGTTAGCGGTTGCATGTTTCACAAACAATTCTCCTAAGTTTATTGGCATTCCGCTAAGCCAAACTTATTTGATTGCTGTGGGTTCGATATGAAATCGATTCGCAACGCTGTTAATTTATCAGAGTGATATCATCTTTTGCGGACAGGCTTCTCTGCAGCCTGCCGCGTATTATTCTTACTCATCCGCCCGATGTCAATCATCAGCTTGTCGTATTTGACGGTGGCATTTAACCACTTCACATGTTAGTAGTAGATGAGCGATAAATGACGCCATCCAACAAGCCACTTAAACCACTTTCTGTACAGCAAGTTATCGAAGATTCATTGCCTAGCGATAATATAATAGTCCTTGTACAAACTTCCTTTTAGTTACGACACAAGCTGTCGCACTTCTGCGTATAATATTAAAAAATAACGAATTGAGGTGCACTATGGATGGTCTAGTTATTGTGTCAATCAGCCTACTTACCTTGCTTGAAGTGGGTGATGTTCCATATACCTATCTGATGTTATGTTTCGCAAGCTGCCGTTTGCTGTAGTAAAAAACGTTATTGTTGATTTTACAGCTCGGGTGCAGGGTGTTGGTTCGACCTTATTTAAGGAAATTGAATTTTTTGCATAAATACTAACGACTTTAAGATCATGCTTCTTAAAACCCACATCATTACCGATGACGAATGTGGGTTTTAACCTTAGTGTCTATGCTTTAAGCTAAATCGTAAGTATATAAGTTTTAACAGGCAACATTGCTTCATTATATGAGTGATAATTGCATCGGTTTTTGTTGCTGGCGTATTTGCAGTACATCTTCAAATTGGCAAAGTGCCAGCACGCGCGACGAGAGGTAGCAACAAACCATCATCAAGTCCCCAAGCACAAACTTAGTTGATCGTACTAATACCCAAATAAGAGCAGGTAAGATGGCCAGAAGATATCGGCGAAAAAAAGCAAATCTCAGTCTGCCGCCAAACCTCATTTTGAGTGGCCACGCACACAAAACTGTGGCTTTTCATACAAAATGAGTTTGGGAAATACGTAGAAACTTTGTCAAAAAATATGATTTTAAGCGCTAATAAATCAATCTGCATCTGATTGAAGATTGCCGAAATATGACTTTATTTATATTTAATAATATAGTTTTTAAGTAATTTATCACTCTATTTTTATCAGAAGTGTAAGTATGGAATTAAAACGAAGACTATTTGAATTCAACGAAGACAATCTTTTGAGATAAAAAAGCATGATCAAAATAACTATAGGCCCTCCGGTATGATGGTTTTTTCTTGGTCGAAAGTTCCGATCACTTGAAGGGCTATTAGTTCAACATTTCTTATCCCGAGTTCAAGTTAAATAAGGCTCCACGCACTAAAGCCAGCTACTGTATAACTTTCAGCAATTACAACTGTTGGAGTTTATAGCTCGCGCCAGAAGATAGGGGGGGCATTAGATGACATTTTATCCTTACTGTAGCTCTGGTGCGATCTAGAGCGGGAAAGCCGTAAAGTCAAACAGCTGCAGCATTAAAGGGAAGAGCAGTGAGCTACAGCAAATGCAGCAAAAGTACTGCAGTAGCTATCAGATTGCAGCACTGGCGACCCCTGCTCACATTGTGCCATTTGGGCACAACTGGTACTGGGTAACATCACAGAAAATAAGCCTTGACCTTCTCCCTGTAGCAAGGTGCAGAATTTTAGCTGCCCACTTTAGCAAAGGAGATTTACGATGTTAACGTTAAAAATTACCGATATGACCTGCAACCACTGCTTTGGCTTGATCAACCGTGCAATAAAGGAATTGGACGCCGATGCAGTCGTAACAGCAGATCTCTCCAGCCGTAGTATCAATGTACAAAGCAGCCAATCGCAAGACGAAATACTCGACACTCTGGAGGAAATTGGATATCCGGCCAAACCTGAGTCAACCTGTTGCAGTGTAGATAGAAGCAGCAAGTCGCAAAATACCGCCAATTGACAGTGCACCTTAGTGGAGGCTTGAGCTGTGTGCAGTGAAAGTTGCATGTACGGTTCTTAGGAGAGCAGCACCTAGTAACAGAGGTGCTGCTTATCCGCCCATAACGAGTTATAAATGGATATAATTTAAGGACAGAGTAATTGAATTTGTTTCCAAAAATGTAATATCACCGCCAATATAATGGTCTGACTCTGTATGTAGTGGCACACTAATTTTGGCCACCTAAATAGAGGTGATATTATTACCTCGTAGATGACTTTAGGTGAACACATGAGATCGACAACCAGAAAAACATTTAGTGCTGAATTCAAACTTGAAGCAGCCCAATTAGTCCTCGATAAAAACCATAGCATCATCGAAGCTGCAAAGGCGATGAACGTAGGTAAGTCCACTATGGATAAATGGGTGAGACAGTTAAAACTAGAACGCCAGGGTGGCACACCAA
>NZ_JAKKSJ010000038.1:0-51068 GCF_025653365.1 Shewanella sp. SW32
GCCTGTTAAGCCCATTGGCCTGGAAGTTGTTATGGCTAAAGACGGAAAAAAGCCAACCGCCCGAACAAGTCCCCAGTGTGCATTGGGCTTATCTAAGATTAGGAAAACTCGCGGGCTGGAATGACAGCAAACGAAGCGGAATTGTGGGCTGGGAAAGGTTATGGCAAGGATGGTTTAAACTGCAAACCATCCTTGAAGGTTACCAGCTAGCCTTGTCTCTTGAGCAAAAGATGTGATCAAGAGACAGCGCAGTGCGGGGGATTTTATTTACATAACAGCAACCCCATTCAAACCTTGCTTTTATAGTATAAAGTCAACGCACATTACCCAGATAAAATCCGCTGTTTTTTTGTTCTAAAATCATTTTTACCTCTCGCTTTAAATACCTCTTTAGAAATAGAAAGATCCAAGTCACACATTAGCAAAGGCCTTGGAGATTTTAAGGTCATGTTAGGTTAGCCTTTCCTTGGGGAATTCTATTTCCAGCATCCACTTAAGTCGCTTCTAATGACCAAAAACACAGACATAGAATCTGTTGGCTCTAGAACATAGCGTTTAAGCAATGCCAAACCTATGCAGGGAAAAAAATGATGAACGCACAAACAACTAAAATCGCACTGCTGTTAGCAGCAAGTGCAGTCACTATGGCCTTAGCTGGCTGTGGTGGCAGCGATGGTAATGATGGTAATCCCGGTGAACCTGGTGGCGAACCTGCTCCAGCGATTCAAACCCTTAATTTCGCCTTTGACAAATCTGTCGTCACTAACGGTATTCCGAGTGTTGAGTTTACCGTCACTAACGAAAATGATTTACCCGTTGTTGGCCTACAAAAAATGCGTTTTGCCGCAGCACAATTAATCCCACAAGGCGCAACTGGTGCAGGTAATGCGTCACAATGGCAATACTTTGGTGATGAAACCTGTGATGTCGCTGCAACATGCCCTGGGACTTTCGTTGACAAGAAAAACGGTCACTACAGTTATACTTTTAGCATGAACCTGACTGCTAACACTAAAGTCACCTATAACGAACAGTTAGCTCAACGGGTATTAATCCGCGCTTATAACACTCCGCTTCCCGATGGTACTCAAGTACCAAACAGTAACGCCTTTGTCGACTTCACTGCCGATACTGGCGCACTGCCAACATACAGTCGCAAAATTGTCGCCACAGAAAGCTGTAATACTTGTCACCAAGATTTAGCCAATGTTAAACATGGCGGCGCGTATTCTGACGTTAATTACTGTGCAACTTGCCACACAGCCGGAAAAGTTGGCGTAGGTAAAGAGTTCAATGTTCTCGTTCACGCTAAACACAAAGACCTTACCTTAGGCTCATTAGAAAGCTGTCAAAGCTGTCACGCAGCAAATGAAGCTACGCCTGATTGGAGTAATTGGTCACGTATCCCAACTGCTGCCTCATGTGGAAGCTGCCATAGCACAGTGGACTTTGCTGCCGGTAAAGGTCACTCACAACAGTTAGATAACTCTAACTGTATCGCCTGTCATAACAGCGATTGGACTGCAGAACTGCACACAGGTAAGACTGCAGACAAAAAAGCCGTTATCGCTCAGTTAGGTATGTCAGCAGCACTTGCTGGTCAAGCTGATGATACTGCAGTATTAACCGTGTCTATCTTAGACAAAGATGGTAACGCAATTGATGCGGCAACCGTTCAAGATAAGATTAAACGTTTAGAGTCCGTTACCAACGTTGGCCCTAACTTCCCGATCATGGGCTACAACCCAAGTCCAGGTAGCGGTAAAGCGAAAATAGCGAAAGACTTAGTCAAAGATGGCGCACTGCAAGAAGGTGTAACCTTAGTTGACGGTAAATTGGTCTTTACAACACCCGTTCTACCTTTCGGTGCAGGCGATACTGATACCGCCTTTACCATTATCGGTTTAGAAGTGTGTAGCACTGGTACAAGCTTAACCGCATGTACCGCAGACAGCGCAACAACGAGCATGAAAGCCGAACTAGCTTTTGGCACTAAGTCTGGTAAAGCACCGAGCATGCGTCATGTTAACTCAGTTGAGTTTGGTACCTGTCAAGGTTGTCACGGTGATAGCTTCGAAATTCACAAAGGCCACCATGCAGGTTTTGTGATGACAGAACAGCTATCACATGCAAAAGATGCCAGTGGTAAGCCAATCGTCGGTGTGGATGCGTGTGTCGCTTGTCATACCCCAGATGGTACCTATGCAAGTGGTGCTAACAAAGGTGCGTTGGAGATGAAATTACACGTTGTTCATGGTAAACAAGGTGTCATCAAAGAATGTACCCAATGTCATAACGACTTCAACCTAGATGCATTCAAGGTCAAAGGCGCTCTGGCAACAACTGCGGGTAAATACACCACGCCAATCACTGCCACTTGTACTTCATGCCACGCGCCAGAATCTATTGGCCACGGCTTAGAAAATATGGGCGCGATTGTGAACGGTGATTATGTTCAAGCCAATCAAGCGGCGCAGTCAGAAACCTGTTTCTACTGTCACAAACCCACACCAACAGATCACACTCAGGTGAAGATGTAATTTGCCCAAGCAGGGGGAGTTCGCTCCCCCTTTCTTGAATTTTGTTGGGACAAATTGGGAAGCCTATTATGAAGAACAGCCTAAAAATGAAAAACCTACTGCCGGCACTTGTCATCTCCATGGCAATGTCTGCAGTGATGTCTTTATGCATCACACCGAGTGCACACGCCTCAAAGTGGGATGACAAAATGACTCCAGAACAAGTCGAAGCCACCTTAGATAAGAAGTTTGCCGAAGGCAGCTACTCCCCTAAAGGTGCCGATTCTTGTTTGATGTGCCACAAAAAATCTGAAAAAGTGATGGACCTCTTCAAAGGTGTTCATGGCGCCATTGATTCATCAAAGAGCCCAATGGCTGGCCTGCAATGTGAAGCCTGTCATGGTCCTATGGGTCAACACAATAAAGGCGGCAACGAGCCGATGATCACTTTTGGTAAGCAATCGACCTTAAGTGCAGAAAAACAAAACAGTGTCTGTATGAGCTGTCACCAAGATGATAAACGCGTATCTTGGAACGGTAGTCACCATGACAATGCCGATGTCGCTTGTGCCTCATGCCACCAAGTGCATGTCGCAAAAGATCCTGTGTTATCAAAAAACACCGAAATGGAAGTCTGTACTAGCTGTCACACTAAGCAAAAAGCAGATATGAATAAACGCTCGAGTCACCCACTAAAATGGGCTCAAATGACCTGTAGCGATTGCCATAATCCCCATGGGAGCATGACAGATTCCGATCTAAACAAGCCTAGCATTAACGAAACCTGTTACTCCTGCCACGCCGAGAAACGCGGCCCAAAACTGTGGGAACATGCACCCGTCACTGAGAACTGTGTGACTTGCCACAATCCTCACGGCAGTGTGAATGATGCCATGTTGAAAACCCGCGCACCGCAGCTGTGTCAGCAATGTCACGCTAGCGATGGCCACGCCAGCAATGCTTACTTAGGTAACACTGGTTTAGGTTCAAACGTCGGCGACAATGCCTTTACGGGTGGAAGAAGCTGTTTAAATTGCCACAGTCAGGTCCATGGTTCAAACCATCCATCTGGCAAGCTATTACAGCGCTAAGGAGACGAGAAAATGAAATTTAAACTCAATTTGATCACTCTGGCGTTACTAGCAAACACAGGTTTTGCAATAGCAGCCGACGGGTATGGCTTAGCCAATGCCAATACAGAAAAAGTCAAAATGTCCGCTTGGAGCTGTAAAGGCTGCGTTGTTGAAACGGGTACGTCTGGCACTGTGGGTGTTGGCGTGGGTTACAACAGCGAAGAGGATATTCGCTCGGCGAATGCCTTTGGGACTTCAAACGAAGTTGCGGGTAAATTTGATGCCGATGTCACCTTCCGTGGTGAGAAAGGCTATCAAGCTAGCGTTGAAGCTTATCAACTGGGCATGGATGGTGGCCGTTTAGATGTCAATGCGGGCAAACAAGGCCAGTATAATGTCAATGTAAACTATCGCCAAATCGCCACTTACAACAGTAATAGTGCCTTAACGCCCTACTCTGGTGTCGGCAGCGATAATTTAACCTTGCCAGACAACTGGGTAACTGCGGGTTCAAGCAGCCAGATGCCGTTACTGATGGACAACCTAAATGCCTTAGAACTGTCGCTCAAACGTGAGCGCACAGGGTTAGGTTTTGACTATCAAGGTGAATCGCTGTGGAGTACGCATGTGAGCTACATGCGTGAAGAAAAAACTGGCTTGAAAAAAACATCAGGTGGATTCTTTAACCAATCCATGATGTTAGCAGAGCCAGTTGATTACACCACTGACTCCATTGAAGCCGGCATTAAACTCAAAGGCGATCGTTGGTTCACGGCACTTAACTACAATGGCTCAATTTTTAAGAACGAGTACAACCAGTTAAACTTCGACAGTGCCTTCAATCCGACCTTTGGTGCTCAAACCTCTGGCACACTCGCCCTTGACCCTGACAACCAGTCACACACAGTGTCGCTCATGGGTCAATACAACGACAATACCAATGTGTTAACAGGTCGTGTGCTTGCGGGACAAATGAGTCAAGACCAAGCATTAGTCACTTCAGGCTATGGCTATCAAGTGCCAACAGAGGCCGTTGATGCCAAAGTTGACCTCACAGGGTTGAACTTAAAAGTCGTCAGTAAAGTGACTAACTCACTGCGCTTAAGTGGTAGCTACGACTATAGCGACCGTGATAACAATACTCAAATTGAAGAGTGGACCCAAGTCAGCATCAACAATGTCAATGGTAAGGTGGCCTATAACACCCCTTACGATAACACTAGCCAACGCTTCAAAGTGGTGGCGGATTATCGTATTACCCATGGACTGAAGCTTGATGGCGGCTATGACTTCAAACGTGACGACCGTAATTATCAAGACCGTGAAACCACGGATGAAAATACCGTTTGGGCACGTTTGCGCGTTAACAGCTTTGAAACTTGGGATATGTGGGTTAAGGGCAGTTACGGTCAGCGTGATGGTTCGCAATATCAAGCTTCTGAATGGACATCTTCTGAAACCAACAGCCTGTTACGTAAGTACAATCTGGCTAACCGCGACAGAACCCAGATTGAAGCTAGAGTCACCCACTCGCCAATCGACAGCTTGACCATAGATTTCGGTGCCCGTTACGCATTAGATGACTACTCTGACACAGTTATTGGCTTAACTGAGTCAAAAGACACCAGTTATGATGCCAACATCAGCTACATGATCACCGATGATTTACTGGCGACAGCCTTCTACAACTACCAAATCATTGAGTCTGAACAAGCGGGAAGCAGTAATTACAGCACCCCAACGTGGACAGGATTCATTGAAGACAATGTAGATGTGGTCGGGGCGGGCCTGAGCTACAACAACTTGCTTGAGAACAAGTTACGCATGGGATTGGATTACACTTATTCAAACTCCGACAGTAACACTCAAGTCAGACAAGGTATCACAGGCGACTATGGCGATTATTTTGCCAAAGTGCACAACATTAACTTATATGCTCAATATCAAGCCACCGAGAAAATGGCGCTGCGCTTGGATTATAAAATTGAGAATTATAAAGACAATGATGCCGCCAATGATATCGCCGTCGATGGGATCTGGAACGTCGTAGGCTTTGGCAGCAATAGCCATGACTACACAGCGCAAATGATCATGCTGAGCATGAGTTACAAACTCTAATCGATCCTGTTCATAACACGAAAAGCCCGCATGTTGCGGGCTTTTGTTTAAGTGCAGCAGGATCTTTTAAAGCGATAACATCATGGCAGATAACAGTAAAAATCTTGAATAAGATCAGACTCTGGCGCGAAAGTCCACCCATAAAAACCTTAATCCTTGAGTTTTGGCTCACTTTAGCGGATCTTAATTCAATCTTTTAGTTAATCCTCTGAGCCCATGCGTATTTATTCTTCAATCTCCCAATCTCAGTGGCTGTTATCAATTCCCGTACTATTGGGGCTAAGCCTATTACCCTTACCCGCTATGGCGTTCGACCCTTCGGGTGGCACAGCGAGCCTATTTATCATTTTAGGCCTAGGTGGTTTTACCTTAATCAATCTGTTTCTACAGGGCTTATTCTTTTTTGCGGGTCAGTATCGTAGCGCCACTTTTGCCAAACGCCATGTATTAAGCGCACTAATAGTGCCATTAATTGCCATTGCGTTAGCCATTTATGATCATAGAGGTTGGAGTGATTTCGCCCTTAACTTAGGCATTATCTGTGTCGGTATTGGACTGATTTTATTGCCACTACAGCTTTGCCAAATCGATAAACCCACCAATCGCAATGCTGATTGGATCATCAGCCTAGGGGCATTATTCATCTTAGCTCTGAGCTATGTGATTGCGCCATTAGCCCTCTTTACGATTGTGCTGGCCCACATTTGTTTGGCTTCAAGCACAAATCAAATTCCTAAGATATTAAGTTATATCAGTTTAATCCTTGGCTATTCTCTTTTTGGCTACTGGGTATATCAAACAGTGATGATGCTCCAATCCTGATTGAAAATGAATGAGCAACGATAAAATTAGCGATTAAATTGACTAAGACGAATCTCACTAAAGCGCCATCGCCACTTTGCGTAACTGTATCGCCATCATGCTCGGCATCAATGGCTAAACTGCTGGCAAAAATCAGCGCCTGTACTTTATGTAAGGCCCATTTACCCTTAGCGCCCAAGCCGATATTACAGGCCAGTACCCAAGCGCGAATTTTGATTGCAGGCCAAGCTCCGGGCGTGAAAACCCACCATAAAGGCATACCTTTTGACGATGCCAGCGGTGAACGGCTGCGCACTTGGTTGAATGTCACGCGGGAGCAATTCTACGACCCCAATCTTTTTGCCATTATCCCTATGGGATTTTGTTTTCCGGGCAGTATCGAAAAAAACGGTAAAAAGCAGGGTGATAAACCACCGCGCCCCGAATGTGCTGCCACTTGGCATCAGGCCTTGCTCGCCCTAATGCCGCAAATAGAGCTAATTGTGATCCTCGGCCAATATGCCATCGACTATCATCTACCGCGCGAATCGTCCGAGGCCGTAAACCTCACTTCGCCGATCACTGAGCCTCAAACAACCAGCAGTAAAATTTCGACCAGCGCTAAAGTAAAAGCCATCCCCAAACTGAAACCAATAACTGTGACCCAAGCATGCGCGCAATGGCAGCAATATTGGCCTAAGTATCTTGTCTTGCCGCACCCAAGCCCGCGTAATAATCTTTGGCTTAAGCAGCATCCTGAGTTTGAACGCGATATGCTACCCAGATTAAGAATGCGTATTGCATCCCTGTTAAACCTTCAACCCCACTAGGCGCCTGTATGTATCTGCTTGATTCTGCCATTGCTAAGCAAATTGTGAGTCGCACAATGAAAATCATTGGCCACAATATCAATGTGATGAACGGCCAAGGGGTGATTTTAGGCTCAGGCGACCCTAAGCGTATAGGGTCAACCCACGAAGGCGCGCTGCTGGCGATTGCCCAAAATCGCAATGTTGAGATCAGTCAAGAAGTCGCCTCAGGGCTGCATGGCGTTAAGCCAGGCATCAATTTACCCTTACATTATCAAGGACAAATTATCGGCGTCGTCGGCATTACCGGTGATCCACGTGAGCTCACCCATTATGGTGAGTTACTCAAAATGACCGCCGAAATAATTGTCGAACAAGCCAACCTGCAGGATAAATTGCAATGGGAGAATCGCCAGCGTGAAGAGTTTATTCTGCAACTGATCAAAGCTGAAACCGATGATGCACAATTGCACCGCTGGGCAAAACAACTCGACATTGATATCAGCCTGCCAAGAGTCGCGGCCATTATTGAGATCAGCGAGAAAAACATCCAGAAACACCACTTAAAGACCGACACCCCCCCATCGGCCTTGTACTTAGCTGAGGCATCCACTCAGCCCGCCGATGAACGTAGCCCCAGAGTCAGTGAAACCCTCAAGCAAGTGCTGCATCTATTGCAATACCCAGACCGTGGTAACTTGATTGCCATGACCTCAATGTCGCAGTTGGTGATCCTAAAGCCTGCTTTTTTAGATGGAAAACAATGGGATCCTGAGCTTGAAAATCAGCGCATCGATAAGCTGTTGCAGCGCTTACCCGCCCAAATGGATTTAAACTTTAAAATTGCCCTAGGCCATTTCTTCCCGGAAAAAGGTGGGATAGCGCGCTCCTATCACACGGCTCAAGAAACCTTGGCACTCGGTAAGCAGCTCAATGCAGAAGGGAATAAATACCTGTTTGAAGATTATTCCCTACAAGTGTTACTTGCAGGGCTAAAACATGACTGGCGCGGTCAGGCGCTGGCAACGCCCTATCAGCAACTCGCCAAGGCGGACAAAAACGGCCAATTACGCAAAACCTTAGCGGCATACATCACCCACTTTGGCGATGCACAGCAATGCGCGAATGCCCTGTTTATTCATCGCAATACACTCAGATATCGCCTTGATAAAATTCAGCAAATCACCCAAGCCGACATTCAATCCCTGCATGGATTATTAAGCCTGTATCTTGGGCAATTAATTGATACTTCGACTCGCTTAACTTAACGCTCAAATGACTGAGCAACTCAACAGATTCGCCAGAAAAAAGCCCGCAGATGACGGCGCCGACCTGATGGCCAGATCAATTGAGTAAAACTTGGCCTGTACTAAAAAATTAATTGAAAGATTTATACCGTATCCCCTTTCCTATCCTTTCATATAGTATCGCGTCGATATGCTAGCGCTCTCTACTTAGTCCATTGAAAGGAATGATAATGACCTCAATCAAACTGACTTTACTCGCCAAAGCTTGTCTCATTAGCGGCTTAGCGCTGACTTCACCTTCGTTAATCGCGGCCGAGAAAACCATTCCCGAACTGATCGATGCCGTCAACGGCACACCCGATGTGGCAAGTCGCGAGGCGGGTAAAAATGTCAAACTGCGTAATCACACTAAGGGATTTTGTACCTCGGGCAGTTTTAAACCGAATCCACAATTACAACAAACGTTGGCAATTCCATTTTTTAATCAAGATAGTATCAAGGTTACAGCCCGCTTTTCCCTCGGCGGTACAAATCCGCAGATCTCCGATAAAACCGCTGGGCGCTTTATGTCACTCAAAATTGATGGCGATAAAGAGAACCTTAACTTTGTCACCACTAACGTTCCTGTTTTCTTTGCCAAAAATCTCGAAGAGTTTTTTAACTTTCAAACCAAAGTGAAACAAGGTCCTGAAGGTAAACAGTGGCTTATTGATAATCAACCCAGCGCCAAAGCTTTTTTCGACCATGTTAAACAGTTGCCTCCCAGCCCAAGTTTTGCCAACAGCCGCTACTTCGGTGTAAATAGTTTCCTGTTCAGCACGCAAAAAAACAGTGTTCAACAAGGTGAAACGGTCGCGGGTAAATGGATTTTTGAATCTGTCACTGGTACTGCCGCGCTGTCAGCCAGTGAACTTGCCAATCTCAGTGATGATTTTTTAAAGGCGGAATTACTCGAGCGCATTAAAAACCAGCCAGCACAATGGAACCTTTATATTCAACTCGCCGAAATGGGTGATGAGATTAATGACCCAACCGTGATCTGGCCTGAAACTCGCCAGCGTTTACTGGTAGGCCAAGTGATGATTAACGGTGAACGAGATAGCGATCCCCAAGTACAGCAGTGTGATAAAGGCATATTTAACCCACTGTTATTGCCTAAGGGCATTACTGCATCTGCCGATCCGATACTCAATGCCCGCACCGCAGCCTATGTAGAATCCTTTATTCGTCGTCAATAAAGAGTCGAGTTAAGTCCCTCCTGTTTAGGATTGGCAAATAGCCCTATTTGCCAATCCTTATCGACAAGCGCCTCCCTTACCGACAAAACGCCTCCTCCTGCATTCGAATTCACCTAAGCATTTTTGTGCATGAGCACAAAAATGGCGAAACATAACGCGGTAATTCCGTGGATTTAGCCAAAGCTATTCAAACATACCTGCACAATAATAGGATGACCTTAAAGCAGCCCTCATTTGGACTCAGGCCCAAATAAGCACTGCGCCCTACACTATAAGTCAAAAAACTTACTCAAAAACTTCAGCCAAGAACTGAACGGGACAAACTATGAACTTAGTGCTTATTCTCATCGGCGTGATTGCATTTATTGTTATCGCGACCTCAAAATTTAAACTCCACCCCTTTTTAACCTTAATTCTGGCCGCCTTTATCGCAGCCTTCGCCTATGGCTTGCCGAGCGGAGAAATCGCTAAAACCATTACTACAGGGTTTGGCAATATTTTAGGCTATATCGGCTTAGTGATCGTCTTAGGCACTATCATAGGGATTATTCTGGAAAAAAGTGGCGCCGCCATCACCATGGCCGATGTGGTGATCAAGATATTAGGTAAACGCTTCCCGACACTCACTATGTCAATTATCGGTTATCTCGTGTCTATTCCGGTCTTTTGTGACTCGGGTTTTGTGATCTTAAACTCACTGAAACAATCGATGGCGAACCGCATGAAGGTCTCTAGTGTTTCCATGAGCGTTGCCTTAGCCACAGGTCTGTACGCCACTCACACCTTTGTACCGCCAACGCCAGGCCCTATCGCCGCCGCAGGCAACTTAGGCTTAGAGTCCAACTTAGGCTTAGTGATCGGTGTGGGTCTCTTTGTGGCAGCTGTTGCGGCACTCGCAGGTATGTTATGGGCAAACCGCTTTGCCGATGTTGAGCCCGATGGTGAAGGCGCAGAAGAACTTAAAGCGCAGGCCAGTGACTATGAAACGCTGAAAAAAAGCTATGGCACGCTACCAAGTCCATTAAAAGCTTTCGCACCGATTTTTGTGCCTATCGTATTAATTTGTTTAGGTTCTATCGCTAACTTCCCTTCAGCGCCTTTGGGTAAAGAAGCTGTGTTTGATGCGCTCGTGTTCCTCGGTCAGCCCGTTAATGCCCTGATGATTGGCCTGTTTTTATCCCTGCTGCTATTAAAGGGTGAGAATAAGATCAGCGAATTTAGCGAACGCATCAGCCAAGGGCTCGTCACTGCTGCGCCGATTATTTTAATCACAGGTGCAGGCGGTGCCTTTGGTGCGGTATTAAAAGCCACGCCTATCGGTGACTTTTTAGGCACATCACTGTCGGCACTGGGTATAGGAATCTTCATGCCATTTATCGTCGCTGCAGCGCTTAAGTCAGCGCAGGGTTCATCGACGGTAGCGTTAGTCGCAACCTCTGCACTGGTTGCGCCTATGCTTGGCGATATTGGTCTTGGTAGCGATATGGGCCGAGTACTAACAGTAATGGCCATTGGCGCAGGTGCGATGACAGTTTCCCACGCCAATGACAGCTTCTTTTGGGTCGTCACCCAATTTAGCCGCATGAGTGTCAAACAAGCCTATAAAGCCCAAACTATGGCGACCCTAATCCAAGGTGTAACGTCCATGGTAACTGTGTATGTGCTAAGCCTAGTGTTGCTCTAATATTAATAAGTTCTTGATTCAATATTGTCCCTTGGGCGCATACCGCGCCCAAGATATATCTCTGTTATACGCCCTAATAATTGCAACAGATTAATGTGCCAGTGATGGATATAAATGCCCTTATATTACCTCAGTTTTAGCACAGGGATGTTGTTGCGCCCAACGTAAGTGGCCTTGGGTTTAGTGTTCAACATTGAGCCCTGTTTTATCCCATTTAGCTGTAGGATTTTTAATGAAAATAGTTATCGCCCCCGACTCATTTAAAGAAAGCTTAAGCGCGCTCGAAGTGGCCAACGCAATCGAGCAAGGCTTAAAACAAGTGATACCCGACTGCGACATAATCAAAATACCCGTTGCCGATGGTGGCGAAGGCACAGTGCAATCTATGGTGGACGCCACGGGCGGCAGTATTGTCAGCTTAGAGGTCATGGGGCCACTGGGGCATAGAGTGCAAGCACACTATGGCATTCTTGGTGAAGGCATTCTCGGCACTGCGATCAATACAAGTTCTGCTTCAATTTCACGTGCAGATCCAACGAGCAAATCGCCACATCAAGGCGCGATTGCCGTGATTGAAATGGCCTCAGCTTCAGGTTTGCACCATGTGCCGAGGGAGCAACGTAATCCGCTGCTTACCACAAGTTATGGGACGGGCGAGCTGATTTGTGATGCGCTTAATCGGGGGATAAAGCACATCATTTTGGGGCTAGGCGGCAGTGCCACCAACGATGGTGGCGCAGGTATGGCCCAGGCGCTGGACATTTTATTGCTCGATGACCAAGGTAAAACCTTGCCTTCTGGCGGCGCGGCACTGGTCAATCTTGCCCGTATCGATATGACCAACGCCCATCCACTACTGAGCCAATGCACTTTCGAAGTTGCCTGTGATGTTGATAACCCACTGTGCGGTGAACGCGGTGCCTCGGCGATTTTTGGTCCGCAAAAAGGTGCGACGCCCGAGATGGTTAAGCAGCTAGATGCCGCTCTTGCCCATTATGCCGATGTGATTGCCCGCAATGGCATTAGCGATCACCGCGATCATGCAGGGGCTGGCGCGGCTGGCGGTATGGGTCTTGGCGTGATGGCTTTTTTAAATGCCGAGCTTAAACCCGGGGTTGAGATTGTGATGCAAACCGTTGGCCTTGCGGACAAAATCCGTGGCGCCGATTTAGTGATCACAGGTGAAGGCCGCATCGATGGTCAAACCGTGTTTGGTAAAACCCCAATGGGCGTGTTAAAGCAAGCCAAACTGCAGGGCATTCCCACTATCGGTATCGCGGGCTGCCTCGGTGAAAACGCCAATGCCATATTGGATCACGGTATGGCGGCTATCTTCCCTATCATCCCGCACTTAAGTCCGCTTGATGATGTGCTGGCCAATGCCAAGCTAAACCTTTGCAATACCGCCCGAAATATCGGCGCGGTACTCATGTTAGGCCAACGCTAGTACTGGAACTAATGCTTAAGTAATTCCCTCTGTTTAATGATTTGAAGAAAGGCGCCATAACGGCGCCTTTGCTTATTTAGGCCGCAACGCTTTGGCAATACCAATCGTATTAAATATCTGTTCATTCAGCGGGAGTTCAACGCGCTTTAGACAAGGCGAAGGCTTGAAGGCATAGTGGTGTTCTGTCGAAAGCCTTGAACGCAGTATAAAGCGCGTTGCCATGTAGTGAACATCAGCCGCCCTTCGGGAGCCTCACAGCCATCCCACTCCCGTGTTGCATTGCCTTAAAAGGGAATAACCATTTCTGCGTCAATGCGCCTTGGATTGAGATGCCTGTGAGGCTCTGAACTGATTAGATATTTAACGTGATTGGTATACATGAAATTTTAGTGCTTGATGCCTAAAAGGCCTTGCAGTAAAGTGAGCTCCCTTTTTGGTATTCCGCTGATTGAACATTTGAGAGTCACTGATCGAGCATCACTGGTCCGTTATACTCTTCGAGCCAATTTGCGGTTTCACTATAAAAATTAATAGACGGCAAGCCCCATGACCCAGAAACTCCCTCGCCAAGCCACCGCATCCGAAGCAAGTTTGCTCCGCATTTTTACTGCACCGGAAGATGCAAGCTCAACGCTGAGTATTATTGAGCAAAAGCTCTCCGAGGACTTAGCAGGCTTTTTGGGTGACAGTATCGCCGCGCTCGAAAAACCCTTGTCGGAAATTGAAACCGATTTTCAAGCCTTTGAGATCCCAACTCAACCACGTTTTGTCTCCGATTACACCGACGAAATTATGCAAAATCTGGTGGCGCATTCGGTACACACAGCGGCACCGAGTTTTATCGGCCACATGACTTCGGCACTGCCCTACTTCGTGTTGCCGCTGTCGAAGATGATGGTGGGACTCAATCAAAATCTGGTCAAAATCGAAACCTCAAAGGCATTTACGCCGCTTGAACGCCAAGTGCTCGGCATGATGCACCATTTGATTTATGCCCAAGATACGGATTTTTATCAAAGCTGGATGCACAGCGCCAATCATTCTCTCGGGGCATTTTGCTCTGGCGGCACGGTTGCCAACATCACGGCCCTGTGGATTGCCCGTAACCAATTATTGAAAGCAGAGGGTGAGTTTAAAGGCGTCAGCCGCGAAGGCTTACTCAAGGCACTACGCCACTATGGCTATGACGATTTAGCGATTTTAGTGTCGGAGCGGGGCCACTATTCGCTGGGCAAAGCCGTCGATCTGCTTGGCATCGGCCGTGATAATATCATCAGCATTCCCACGGGCAGCGATAACAAGGTCGATGTCGCAAAAATGCGCCAAGCCGCCCTTGAACTTGCTAGCAAGAACATCAAAGTGTTAGCGATTGTTGGCGTGGCAGGCACCACAGAAACCGGTAATGTTGACCCACTGACAGAGTTAGCGGCGCTCGCAAAAGAGTTAAATTGCCATTTCCATGTGGATGCAGCGTGGGGCGGCGCAAGTTTATTATCCAATAAATACCGCCACTTACTCGCAGGTATCGAACTTGCTGACTCAGTCACTATCGATGCCCACAAACAAATGTACGTGCCCATGGGCGCAGGCATGGTGTTATTTAAAGACCCAGAGTTCGCCCACGCCATTGCCCATCACGCCGAGTATATTCTGCGCCGTGGTTCAAAGGATCTCGGCAGCCAAACGCTGGAAGGCTCACGCCCCGGCATGGCGATGTTAGTGCACGCTTGCTTACAGATCATCGGCCGCGATGGTTATGAAATCTTAATCAATAACAGCCTTGAAAAAGCCCGCTATTTTGCCGAACAAATCAAAGCCCATGAGGATTTTGAGTTAATCACTGAGCCAGAACTTTGTCTGCTGACTTACCGTTATGTGCCCGCCAGCATCCAAGCCGCCATGCAACTTGCCTGTGAGCAAGCAGACACAGTAAAACTCGCTCGCTTTAACGAGCTGCTCGATGGCCTCACTCAGTTTATTCAAAAGCACCAACGCGAACAGGGTAAGTCTTTCGTCTCCCGTACCCGCATTCAGCCAGCCCGCTACTTTAGGCAAGCGACAGTGGTATTCCGTGTGGTACTAGCCAACCCCCTCACCAGCCATGACATCCTCAATCAAGTACTGGTTGAACAAAGTGAAATTGCCGCATTGGATAACGAGTTTTTACCTGCGTTATTGGCAATGGTTGCTGAATAGCAAGTGGTTTGATGTAAGCTTTAAATCCCAGTTCAAATACAGTGTGTTAATCGCAAACAGCCGCAAATATTTGCGGCTGTTTTTGTTTGTAGAGCTGGGATGAAGGAAGGTGAGGTTAAAAAATATAAGGCTTTTCCAAGCACTTCTGATCTCGTTGCGGATACGCCGAATTCCATTGCTTCCGTGACACGCCGTGAAGCCATCCATGGCGGCTCTACGATGACATCCATGTCATCGAAGGTCACGTCCGCAGTTGAATTCGCCTTTGGAAATTTCTGGGTAATCTGCTGCATTTAGAAGAACAAATAGCGCGAGCATATGGCAGAGATATTGCGCACATCCTATAGAGATTATGATGTGAAAGAATAACTATGAAAGCTGTGGGCGTCCTCACTCTTTTTGTCCTTACTCTCTTTTAGTACCAACCCGATAGTTGAACATAGCAACGTTCTTCACACTCTTCAGGATTTGGACTCCACCAGCGAGCAAGAGAAACACGAACCAATGATCCAGCAGGAATTGAATCAACTGCTGGTTCCAGTCCAACGTAAGGCATTTCGTAAATCTGAGTTTTAACTTTATAACGAATACGCCCCTCATCCGTTCTAACTACGTTCAACTCTTCTGGAATTAGCCAAAACCCTACACTATTATTCGGTAATCCATTAGATCTATTGATATAAGGTCCGCCGTTATTTGTGAATCTAAGCTTATTCTCAAATAACCCTGTAATGCTTCCATTGTATGGTGTTAAACGTTGTAGGATATAGTTAGATAAATCAGCAATGGTCTTGATATATATTTGTTTAGAGACCAATACATCTTCGACATGTGGAGGAGTAGTGTTCAAACGGTGTTTGTAACTAAGCCTCCAAAGTTGACCAACTTCAAATTTGGTATAATACCCTTGGTTCTTTCCATCACTTGTTAAAAGGCGAATATACTTACCATCTGAAATATCGTAACCACCGACACAATAGCCTTGCGACATTCTAGTTTTTGAAGTAATCACAACTTTGTTCATAAATGAACTATCTCCAGTAAAGAATTAATTTTTTTGAGTCTTTCTGTTACCAAACTCCTATGACACGCTAGATGCTCTTCTTCTACGCAGAAAAACACTACTGATTCTCCATATTTTAAAGCCAACAATTCTTGACTGAACTGATAATTTTCCAAGATATTTTTATCATAGAGGCAACAAAACTCTTCACTTAGTCGATGCCGCTGACGTTTGTAAGTATTAGAGGCCGCATCGTGTTTTTTTTGAATTTGTCGAATATCACTAGTTGGAGCTAACTCTTTTATATGATTATATTTAATATCGAGATCCATCAATTTTTTTTGTAAATATTTACTATTAACAAATTTATATTTTGAACCTCTGACTCCTCTTCTTTGCCTTATGTCAAAAAAACAAGTAACATTATTGTTAATCATCAAATCAAAAAAATCATCCTCACTCTTTCCATAAGCACCAATTGTATATAGCTTCATTACTCACCTATACTTTCTAACTGATGTGAACTCGTCATCAAAAATAGAGCATTGACCATTTGTAATTCTATTTATTATTTCTTTCTGAGTTCTAATTATATTTCCCTCATCCAGATGAGTGATATCAATACCTTTTTTAACAAGCACCTCACCTATCAATTTAGAGCGATGACACTGCTCTGGTTTCATCTCCGCGCACATAATTATTACGTTTACTGGTAGGTTATTAGCTTTAATCAGTCGTTCCAATCCTTGCTTAAAAGCATCACTATCAGCCGTTTTACTGTAATCTACCTTACCGTCAGTATAACACTCCGGATCACTAGGAAGTCCACCAACGGTATCTCCCATATATACGTATTTAATCCCTAGCACTCTCAGATTAGCTTTAATGGTTTCACCATTAAAATCAGGATTATACTTAGAAAAAGGTTTAGTTCTCACATCTATTAAATACTTAGCGCCATGATCTACCAATGCCTTAGTAAACTCCTCGAAACTTCTGCGACTATAACCAATAGAAATAATTGACATACCCCTCCCCCCCTAAAAATCACTTCATCACTGTATCAATCTAGACAGATTTAGTAAATGAAATGGCGTTGTTGTTTAAATCATTTCATAGAAGATAATCATTCCAAGGCTTCTGGCCGATTAAGCAACTTGCTGGCGAACGGGCATACCCAGTCTAATGACTTTGTTCATCGCCTTCACACCGGCCAGTGCCTCTGCCAGCAAAAGACAAAAAGACAGGACATCCACATGTTTCTGAGATAAAAAAGTGCTCATCTAAAGCATCTACGTGAAAATAAATGATGATAGTGTGAAAACTGCCACTAAAAGATGCACAAGTATTAACGAAATTAAGCACTCTCATGGAAGTGACCGTTGACGGCATGGATGCCGTCGTCGAGCCCTCAGGGATGAGTTAATGGCGTGTCACTGGAATGAAAGTGCTTAATTGTAAAGACGGACTTATAGCCTCAAAAAAATAAAAAGAGTAAGGACACCTACATATTTTTAAGGTTAAAAGTGAATATATGCCCTGATGTACCGACTTGAAAAGGGAAACTGATAGTGTGGGAACTGGCTAAAAAAGTACGCAGGAATTAACGAAATTAAGCACTCTTATGGAAGTAGCCGTTGGCGGCATGGCCGCTCATTCATATCTGACCCATAGGGATATGGGGAATATCACTATTATGTCGGGAACATAATTGACCATGTGACCGTGGCATTCGCGCATCCATATGCCGTAGATGCCGCCGTCGAACCCTCTGAGATGACTTTTATTATTTAAGCAGAGCGTGTCACTGGAATGAGAGTGCTTAATTGTGTCGCTGGATTTATAGTTTCAATATCAACACATCACTATATCAAGGAACGACTATGTACTTTATTGCAGCTTTTGGTCTATTGATGTTGTTATTAAGCCTAGTGATGGTTGTAAAACCTGCGTCTTTCTCAAAGGGTATCATTTCATTTAGTGAGCAGCCCTACTTCCATATTGCTGAGGTGTTTAGCCGAGTTATTGCGGGTCTCATTTTTACCCATTACTCAACCGATACTCAGTTTCCACAGGCCATTTTTGCGATAGGTATTGTGTTGTTCGGTGTTGGAATGGGCTTGGCGTTAACGCCTCCAAGGTTACATAGGAAGTTTGCGCTATGGTCTGCTCAATACTTCAACAATAAATTCCGTTTCATTGGTCTATTTTCCATCCCGCTATCTTTGCTACTTATCTATTGTGCTGTTGGCGCCTAAAAAATAGTTTGCAATCCAACAACAAGGATTTTGTCACAATAATTTAGTTTTAACTAAAGCATCGCCACTTGTAAAAAACAATGCTAAGGTAATGATTCGTATAACAAGTATAGCTTTCCAAGCAGAATCTGTCGGAGAAAAAGGATGTTTATCAGATATATTTTAATGCTCACTGCCGTGCTGCTATGCCTTTACCCTGTTTGGGGATTAGTGAGCCCAGCAAGCTACTTGCAGGAGATATTAGAGGTTTATCCCGATGCGGAACAAGCCAGTCATACTCAAGTACGAATTACGGCGGCTATTTTATGGATAAGCAATCTGACGCTATCATTTGCGTTACTATTTATTGCAAAATTCATTAAACAACCTCAAACGTACAAATTCGCGAAAATATCGTCTATCGCATTAATTAGCTATCCATTTATTCTGACGATAACAGAGGCAATTTCTCACAGTATTCTATACCGCCACCTAGAACATCCTACGTTGACAATCGAGTTTTCAGCGCAAAAATTGTTCTATTTCGTATTTGGCCTGATCATTCTGGGAATTTATCAATCCCAACAAGAGTACAAACGCATCAAAGAGAATGGTTAATTTATCAACATATTTTGAGGAAAAACCATTGAAGTTCTTCACCTCTTTTATTTTTGCTTTTATTGGCTCAAAATTATTATTCAAATACTTCGATTTTCACTACGATATTTTTAGCGATCCTTTTGATCCATTGAAATTTATTATTGATACGGGGGTGTTCGTTGTTATTTTTATATCAACACAGATAATGTATGAAAAAATATTCAGTAAAACGAATAAACAAGAACAGCCATAATTCCCCCAACTAATGCACATAGGGATAATGCGCAGAGGGACCATGAATAATATATGCTGTTAACACGCTCACAAGCGCTAAGCGACCAACCGAAACCACATAGGAACTGAAAGCTTTATATGCGAAAGATAATTCTCCCACTGATCATGCTAAGTCTAGGAGCACTGCCTTTATATGCTCAAGCACAGGGCATCGCCGATTTATTGGGTAAAAAGTATGCAGAGGTGAAATCAAGTTTATTGGCTGCAGGCTGGGTGTTAACGCCCGTAGCGGAAGATGAAGCACCTATGACAGAAGACTATCCCGAAATAACCTGTGGTAACGGCGCGATGGCAATTTGCTCTGTCGGCTTTAAGCGAGACAATAGTACACTTGCCTTAGTTGTTGAATCTATTGAACAAGAGCTTATTGTGACAGGTGAATACTAAACAGCCCAATAGATGATGTTAAACTCAGCCTAAGCATCTAATGTAAACGAGGTAGTGATGTCATCTATCCCCCAATCAAAACAAGAACTTGAATTGGCTATTTACTCAGTTTTCCCCAAATTGATGGCAGACTATCGTTCAATCCCAGCCCAAATGTCCCGTGTGTGCAGCATAGAAGGAAACATCAAAGGTACACAAATTAGTGTAAGTGATACCGTCGCTTACCTTATTGGTTGGAGTAAATTAGTGCTCAAATGGTACGAGTTAACATCGCAAGCACTCCCCGTTGATTTTCCCGATACGGGTTATAAATGGAATCAACTGGGATTATTAGCAGAGCGATTTCATCATGAACATAGCCAATGGCAATATACTGATTTAATTGATGAATATGAAATGACAATGGAAAAGCTGTCAACGCTGATTGCTAGCCTCAGTGATCAGCAGTTATATGGCGTAACTTGGTACGATAAATGGACTCTGGGCCGTATGATCCAATTCAATACTTACTCCCCGATGAAGAATATGCGTACCAAAGTACGACGATTCAAAAAAGACAATGCATTACCCTAGTAAACAACTCTTTTCAGCACGGAGGTATTCATGCCAAGTACCCACACTCACCCGCAGTTAGGTCCAAACCCCAACGATAAAGCGCCAATGAAAGGCTTTCCTCAGGTTGGCTTTCTTAAAAACTTTATTACCCGCGAGAACATTATCGTCGGTGATTACACTTATTATGACGATCCAGCTGGTCCTGAAAGATTCGAGTCGAATGTGCTTTATCACTTTGACTTTGTTGGCGATAAACTGATTATTGGTAAATTCTGCGCTATTGCGAAAGACGTGAAATTCATTATGAATGGCGCTAATCATCAAGTGTCTGGCTTTTCGACTTATCCCTTTTATATCTTTGGTAATGGTTGGGAGAAAGCGGCGCCCAATGCCGAAGATTTACCTTTTAAAGGCAACACCTGTATCGGTAACGATGTGTGGATTGGTTATAACGCCACTATCATGCCTGGAGTGAAAATTGGCCACGGCGCCATTGTTGCCAGTCAATCTGTGGTAACAAAAGATGTACCACCCTACGCTGTGGTTGGCGGAAATCCTGCCACTGTCATCAAGCTGAGATTCGAGCAAGATGTGATAGATGAGCTCGTTACCATCGCTTGGTGGGATTGGCCGGTAGAAAAAATCACTCAGCACCTACACGCCATCGCGGGCGCGGATCTGAGTCAATTAAAGCAGGCGACCTAAGATAAGCGGGTCGCGAACAAGCTTGACGAAAAATCTCAAGCGACAGCAATAAGCAACAAACATTAAGAAACCGCCATTAAGCGCAGAACAAAATCCAATATGCGCAATTTTGTACAAAAGCGCTGAGGATTTCTGGGTTACTATCAGGTACAACCCGCCCATTCATCTATTCAAGAAAGGAGGCTTAATGAATACAGAACATGCGGCCTACCAGATTGCCGATGAATTAGGTGGCCTCGAGTTACTCAATGCCCACTACCATAAACAAAACTTTAGTCGGCACACCCATGAAGGTTATACAGTCGGCGTGATTGAAACGGGGGCGCAGCGTTTTTATCGCACAGGTGGCAACCATGTGGCGCCAAAGCACAGCATCATTCTCGTCAACGCCGACGAAGTCCATAATGGCTGTAGCGCCACCGAGGGCGGTTGGTCCTATCGTGCCATGTATCCAGTACCCGCGCAGTTTGCCAATATTAACAGTGAGCTAGCATCAAACCGCGGTGCGCCCTATTTCCCTGAGCCCGTAGTGTACGATCCTGAATTAGCCGAACTGCTGCGCCTCACCTTTACTACCTTAGATACATCGGACAATCGCTTACTGCGCGAAAGCTTGGTCTATTCAAGCTTGACACAGTTGATGACACGCCATGGCAAGCATCGTCCAAGCGACAACCTCGCGGCAATAGCTAAGCCTGCGTTAGCACTGGTGAAATCCTTTATCGACGATCATCCTGCAGCCGACATCTCCCTTGAAGAGCTGGCAACACTCGCGGGATTAAGCCCCTATTATTTGCTGAAGCAATTTCAGCGTTATTACGGCTTACCGCCCCACGCTTATCAAATTCAGGCAAGAGTGAGACTCGCCAAGGGGAAAATCAAGCAAGGCACACGGCTGCTTGATGTCGCCCTCGATTGTGGTTTTCACGATCAAAGCCATTTGAATCGGCATTTTAAAAAGACCGTCGGCGTAACGCCGGGGCAATTTGCCAAAGAAATAGGCCGCAATATTATCCAAGCCTAAACAACCACTTTAAGTTAATCTGCCATGCTCATTCTTGCTTTCTCCTCTATTGACTAAGCAAGCAACCTTATCCATATATGTTTAACAGCAACCCCGTCGCCGCTATTTTTAGGAGCCAAAGTGACCACCGACAAGCTTATAAAACCTGATGTTTATCCTGTGCATCCCACAAAATCCAAGGCATTTTTAAAAGGTACATTAGCCATGATGCCGTTGACGATAGCGGTTGTACCTTGGGGAATTTTAGCGGGCTCCTTCGCCATTGAGGTTGGGCTAACGCCCATTGAGAGCCAAGCTATGTCGGCGATTATCTTTGCGGGCGCGGCTCAATTAGTGGCACTCGGCATGGTGAAAGCTGGTATTGGTCTGTGGAGTATCTTAATTACGACGTTACTCATCACCTCACGCCATCTGTTATATGCAATGGCGATGCGCAGTCAAATCAGTCCGTTGCCGTTAAAGTGGCGCCTAACATTGGGCTTTTTGCTCACAGATGAACTGTTTGCCATCGCCAATCAAGGCAAGTTACATAAGTTCGACCCTTGGTACGCCCTTGGCGGCGGTTTGAGTTTCTATATCGGTTGGAACATAGCCACACTACTTGGCATAGTGGCGGGCAATGCGATCGAGAATTTAGATGAGATGGGATTAGATTTTGCCATCGCAGCCACCTTCATCGCTCTGGTCGTTCCTACCATAAAAAAACCATCGATTCTCGTCTGTGTATTAGTCTCGCTCACCCTAGCAGTGGTATGCGCCGTTTTTAAAATTCAAGCGGGACTGCTCATTGCCGCCATTGCGGGAATGACGGCAGGTGTACTTTACGCCAAAGCGACCAAGGAAGCGGAACGCGCAGAACAATCCGCCAGTCAGCTAGCAAGCGCACAGACCAAAACAGAAGTGGATACAGGAACAGGGACTGACATTAAGACAAAAACATTGTCAGGAGAAAAAGCATGATTTGGTTAATGATCTTTTCAATGGCGGCGGTTGTGTTTATCAGTCGTCATTTACTACTTGAGCCTAAACTACCGCTGCGATTAAGTAAGGGCACCCAAACCTTTTTAAGTTACTCGGCCCCTGCGGTACTCACTGCGATCTTTGCGCCCATAGTGTTTGTGCAGGAAGGTCAGCTCGATCTGAGCCTAGACAACAGCTATCTCATCTGCGCCGTAGTCGCTACTGTGTTGGCGCTCGTCACCCGTAATACCTTGCTAACCACAGTGCTGAGTATGGGACTGTTTTTCTTTATCCACTAAGTCAACAAAGAGTCAGTGCTCAGCAACGGCACTGACTCTTGCATCAATCACTGACACCGTTCCTACCACTCTTTTACACAGCCTACCCCCCCTCTGAGACATCGCCCCCTAGAAAATCACTTCCACGTTATCTTGATCTTCCACAATCTTCATGTATTTAGGCTCTTATGTCTGTGCAACTAATAGTATCGGCTTTAACGGTATTTCACACATCGACGATAATGGAAGAGTGATGATATTTATCAGCAATAACAAAGACTCAAACAATAAAAACAAAATACTTAACCTAACCATATTCAAACTATTTAGTCTCTAAAAACGTCCATTCAGAAATATTATTTACTGCATCTATTACAGCATTAATCTCGGTATAGTTCTCGGTATAGTTCTCGGTATAAAGAGTCCATTAAAAAAGTTTTACATAATAAAATGCCGCATAAATATTAATCCACACTCAAAAACCAACCCATTAAAAATTAAAGTAAATACACTATATTATAAAGTTTTAAATACCGTTTAAAAATAAATTAATTAACACTTTTAACCAAATTCAAACACGCCTTAAATTAATTCATTTTTATTTTGTTTAATAAAAATAAAAGTGCTAGTTTTTAGATGTGCCTAGCAGTAATGATTATTTATATGATTCAGGACTACATATAATTGCCATCGGCGCTCTCAATGAAAGGACGTATTTTATTAAAATAAAGGAACAATCATGAGAACAAAATCTAGCCTGGGTATATTAACGTTATCCTGTTTAACCGCACTTGGAACTGTTTCTTTGTTGGCCGAAGCTGCTATTCCGAATACTATTCCAAAACTGTCAATGGTAGAACACGCTGCCCCTGATCTTGATTCGCTTAAAAATGATGCGATTAACGATCCCTCGTTTATCAGCTCGTTATTCTCCTTAGGACACCATCTTGGATATGCATGGGCTGGCGGTACGGCATCCCAGTATGTTGGTGAAGACATCGAAGTCAGAAGGGAATCGAGCAACGAATACAGTCTTAAAGCCCGCTATAACGGCAATGATCCTTATGCAAACGGCTACAGAGCGAATGAACGTTTGAAGGTAAATTTACAAAATATTCATTTCGTCACTAATCCTCAAAGTCTAAAGTTAGGTTCACCTCAAGTTTATGATCGTGAGGCTATTTATACTGCTCCTGTGGTTATCTATAACTGGGGCGATACCGAAGATACCGGTGTGGCCACCCTAAACTATGATTACACCACTAGCTGGGCCAAAACCGATAATTTCTCCTTCTCCGAAAAAATTGGCGTAACCAATAAATATGAAGTGGGTATTCCAGGAATAGGTGGAGCAAGTTCTGAAATCAGCGCCGAATTTTCTGCCAGCCAAGGTTGGAGTGAAACCGACGGCAAAAGTACAACGATTTCGAGTCAGGCGCAGTACCGCGCAATTATGCCGCCTCGCAGCAAACGTTATATCTCAATCACCCTATTTAAACAAAAGGCGGATGTCCCATACACCTCAAGTTTATATATGATGTACGATATAAAATATGAGAACTTCTTAAAATGGGGAGGTAATGCGCATATTAATCACCCTACAAATAGACCTAACTTCCCTTACACCTTTGGCGGAGCGAATGCGAATAATCTGAATGGACCAGAAGCCTTAGTCGATCAATATCTTCATCAAGATATAAACGGTTATGGTGTATGGGATTGGCCTGCTGCGATTAATTCGGCACAGTCAAAAAGTGGGTTTGAGTGGCAATTGGCGAATATTGTTAGACAACATGGCGCACCTATCAGCGGTAAATTTACTGCAATAGATTCAAGTCAATTTAATATCGATGCCAGTGAATCCTATCCACTAACGGATGAAGACATTGCTAATCGTCCTAAAAGCGCTCAAAAATTAGGACTGAGTCGCAATATTCAGGTTGCCGTCGGCGAGATCCAAAACAATGATGAAGATGGTTTAATCAAAAAACTGAATATTTCGCAATCAAGCGAAGTCATGTTAAACAATTAAAAACGGTGAGCTTAGACTCTCAATAACAGCGATGACACTAGTATCAGAGAGATCTCGATACAACTAGCCCGTTACTAGCAAATTAAAAATGTAATACAAAGCCACTCATTCGAGTGGCTTTTCTTTCGCTTCTGCTCGCGCCTTCGATTGCTCATCCATCAGGCAAATATAATCTTCAAGCTCTTGCCCAAGAGTGAGATCAAAATGACGGTTTAACCGCACAAGACCTGTGATGCGATCGACCCTGAAATTACGAAAATCAGCACGTAGCTCACACCATGTCAGTAAGGTCCAAGTGCCACGCCAAAAATAGATGGCGAGCGGACGCACTTCACGCTCGGTGACATCAAGTTTGACGTCTTGATAGAAGAGTTTGACGTATTCGCGGTGCTGAGCCGCATTACGCAAGGGATCGAGGAATTGAAACTCATTGGAGTCGAGGTAAAAGTCCGGTGAAAACATCAAGGATTGATAGGCTTGTAGTCGTTTTGGTAGTACGGCTTCGACTTTGATCATCGCCTGCCTCGCTGCGCTACCAAGCTCCTTACCACCCCAAGTTTGCACCATACGCATGCCAACTTGAATCGCTTCGAGTTCGGCTTCGTTAAACATCAAGGGCGGAACATTAACCTCGTGGCGCAACAAATAGCCGACACCCGCTTCCCCTTCAATAGGAATGCCACTTAAACACAGGTCCTGCACATCACGGTAAATCGTGCGTGTAGAAACCTCTAACCGTTCAGCCAACTCTTGGGCCGTGGTCAGGCGTTTATGTTTAAGAATTTGCACTATTTGAAATAGGCGGTCGGCGCGGCGCATTGACTCTGATTTAATCCTTTAGTTGCCTATCAGTTGATTAAGCATTGTGAGTTTACATAAATCACTGACATATCCTGATACTCACTTGAGTGATAGTTTACGATTTAAATCATAAAATCCCGATATAGATCTCAACCTCAGTAGCACTAAGATAGACTTCAAAATCCGTTTGATAGCGTCGCTGATGAAAGCAATCAGCCGCGCTAAAATAACCCCACACTTGCCCCCAAAGATCGATAACACACTGTGGCATATCACCCTGAGCAGTGAATTTTAGGTACTTGCCCGCGTTAAGCTCCAATGGCGTAAAATGACTTGCATCAACAGGGGCATCAATTGCCTTACCCACCAGCACAGAAAACTCGCCATTCATGTCTGACTCATAGTCATAATACACGCCATACATGGGCGAATTGAGCATAGCGGTCAGCTGGGATGATTCAAAAAAGGCTTGCCATAAACTGCCAATTTTAGCGCTATCGATAGACATTTCTGCCCGATTATTCGTGCGGGTGCTTAGTCCAAGTAACGGTCGAGCATCAATATAAACCACATCCATCTTTGTTTCTTCCATAGAAATCTAAACCAATAGGTTAATGTTAGCGTCGTGCCTTAAGGACACGACGCTAAAAATTTAACACTCGAGACTACTTATCCTTAGACCACAGACCCACTTTGTTACCTTCGCTATCGGCAAATAAGGCGATATAACCACATTCACCGTCTTTAATCGGTGTGACTGGCAGGATAATCGTCACCTCTGCTGCGATAAGTTTATCCACTAAAGGTTGCAATTGTGCGCTGAAATGCAGATATACAGTGCTACCTTGCATCGATGGCTGGCTCATGCTGCATTTGACTAGCCCTATGCTCGCCGCGCTCGCATCCTCGGTGACTATGGTCGCATATTCCATGTCTTCCATATCGTCACGTTTAAACTCAACCCCAAAATGCTGTTGATAAAAAGCAATGGCACGGTTCATGTCACTGACAGGAATTTCACCCCAAACTAACGGTGCAATAGATAACATTTTCACTTTCTCCTTGTTGAAAAAATATCAATGATTCAAAACCTTATTAGTACAATTCAGGACTGAATCATTAACGGGCGACAACAAGAATAAAACAAGGCTACTGACAGCATGATGTCAGTAGCCTTTTAATAAAAGTGAATTTTGGCGTTTTAACTTAACCAGCAACCAAGATTATTTTGGCAAACTGGCTTGGTGAGCCTGAATAAAATCATCCATGGCTTTGCTCGCCCTCGCTTGGGCGCTAGCTAAGGTATCTGTATCAACCATAGTTTCTACCACTTCGTAGTAGCACTTAATTTTAGGTTCAGTGCCAGATGGTCTGACGATCACCCGAGCCCCGCCCGCTAAGCAGTAAGTCAATACGTCGCTCGGTGGTAAGTCGATTTTCTCAACATTTCCATCGACAAAACGACGCTCAAGGGCCTTTAAATCATCGGTTGAGAGCACATCTAACTCACCAATCTTCACAGGTGGATGCTCGCGCAAATAGGCGCCAATATTGGGCGTGTCAGGTTTTAAGGCAATGCTCACCTGCGCATTGAGATGGAACCCATGCTCACGGTAAATTTGCTCGAGTCTGTCCCAAATCGTTTGCCCCTTCGCCACCAGCTCGGCAGTCAATTGGGCAAATGCCACCAGCGCCGACAAGCCGTCTTTGTCCCACACCATGCTGCCAACTGTGTAGCCAAGGGCTTCTTCATAGGCAAACAGGAACTGATCCTCAGGCGAAGTTTTCGCAATCCCTACATTCATCAGCCACTTAAAGCCAGTGAGCGTGGTAAAGCTTTGCGTGCCAAAACCCTGAGCAATCTTAGATAACAGGCTCGATGACACTATCGTTGTGCCCGTAAGACGCTGATGATCTTTAGCGTGAGATAGTAAGTAATGCCCAAAGAGCACACCGACTTGATCGCCCGTCAACATCTGATACTCGCCATCCTCTTTACGCACTGCGACCGCAAAACGGTCGGCATCGGGATCGTTAGCACAGGCGAGCATAGCGCCGTGTTTTTTCGCCTCGGCAATCACTAAATCCATCGCACCCTTTTCTTCAGGGTTTGGGAAGTTCACCGTCGGGAAATCCCCATCGGGTTCACGCTGGGAGGCAACCGAATACACTTGGGTGAAACCAGCATCTTTCAATACCGTTTCAGCCATTTCGGCACCCACACCGTGCATGGCGGTATAGGCTAAACTCACCTTTTCAGGAGCGGTATGGTTTTGCAGCACCTCAGCTTGCTGCACGCCATGGCGATAGCTTTGGTAAAAATCGTCCTGCAGGATAACTAACTTACCTTGTTTTACCGCGTCATCATGCTCTAAAAACGGAATAGCTTGATTCGCGGCGCGCTCAATTTGCGCGGCAATGCCAGAGTCGTGGGGCGGAATAATCTGCGCGCCATTCTCCCAATAGACTTTATAGCCATTGTATTGCGGCGGGTTATGACTCGCGGTCACCACAATGCCCGCTGCCGCATTAAAATGTTTTACCCCAAAGGCCACCAACGGCGTTGGCGCTACTTTGGACGTTAAGCGTACCTTAATCCCCATAGCGGTGAGCACACTCGCCGCATCATGGGCAAAATTAAATGAATCATGGCGGCCATCATAACCAATCACCACGCCACGCTCGGCGGTATCTTTAATCTGATCAAGTAGATAAGCACCAAGACCAGCAGAGGTTTGGCGGATCACCAAACGGTTCATCCCCATAGGCCCTGCACCGACGACACCGCGTAATCCTGCGGTGCCAAATTCCAAGCGACCCGCAAAGCGCGCTGCGAGTTCGGCTTCATTGCCGCTATCAATTAGGGTTTGTAACTGGGCTTGAGTGCGAGGGTCTGGATCATTTTCAAGCCAATGGTTTACCTGTAACTGCAGATGGGTATTCATATCACGCCTCATTGAAAATCATTTGCAATCACCTTAGGAAAAAGCACGTAGAAGAACAAGCTAATTTGCATTAATTTCAAAATGAGCCAAGGGTATTGCCATAAAAAACGCACTATCTAACAGGTCATGCCAGATAGTGCGTTGGTTTTAACAAACTGGTTTCAAAACGGATTTAGAGTTTAAAGATATTATCCTTCGTATCTCTGTCGATGAGCTTCACAAAGGGATCGACCCCCACATAACTGGGTTTTTCAGCCAAAGTGATCGTCAGCTTGTTTTCACCACTGACCAGCCTGTGCTTCTCAATCAATAACACCTGTTTGTCATCCTTTAGCTTATCGGGATCGGCACTAAAGGCACCGATATCGATGATGGCATCTAAAGGTTGTTCGGTTTCTTCACCTTTACCACTCGCGACTTTGCGACTGGCATAAATGCTCAAGTCAACTTGCGTCTTACCATCGGGCAGAGTGGTCATGACCGCATTGGTTAACCTAAGATCGTAGAGCGTGATGTCATTAAAAGACTCATCGATAAAGCGAGCTTGCGCTTCATCTGTCCCTTGCTCAAGGTAACTCACTAAATCCAATGTGGTTGGGAAAGGATCGTTACGATACTGATAACGCGCTAAGAATGCCTTCAAATTAGCGTTAAGTTTCTCTTCACCCAACACATCTTTAATCGCCATCATCACCACTGAGCCTTTCTGATAATGAATGTACTGCTGATTTTCACTGCGCAGCAGAGGCATTTCTTTGATGGACTCGGATGAACGGCCGCGTAAATATCTATCTAATTCGTATTTCAAGAATTTACGGATCATTTTATCGCCATACTTTTTCTCCAGCACCATCAACGCCGAATACTGCGACAAGCTTTCGGATATCACAGCACTGCCCTGCACATCGGCAGCGCCCACTTGGTGTCCCCACCATTGATGTGCCACTTCATGGGCGGTGACGTAATACACAGGATCGATATTATCCTCATTGCGTAAATCAGTAATAAAACCAATACGCTCTGAGTAAGGCACTGTATTAGCAAAACTTTGTGCAAAACTACGGTAACCCGGAAACTCCATAATTCGCATTTGCTTATGCTGATAAGGCCCAAATGCTTGTGTGTAGTAATCGATAGAATCTTTAACCGACTCTATCATGCGCGCAACGTTCCAAGGATGCTCCGCATGGTAGTAAACCTCAACCGCAACACCATTGTGCTCAGTTTTTTCCACCTGATAACGGCCCGAAATAATGGCGTAGAAATTCACCATAGGGCTATCCATCGAATAATGGAAATACTCACGCCCATCCTGCTGCCACTGTTTTTGCAAATACCCTGGCGCTAATGCAATTTGATCTGCACTTGTCGAAATAGTGGCTTCAAACTGAATGAAATCACCATCGACACCAAAGAAGTTTTGCGTGTAGTAACGGCTGTCTTCAAGCTTGTTCGCTCGAGCTTTTTCGGCTAAATCGCGCTTTTCGCGCTCGTGGCGATCCATCAGCTCATAGCCGTCTTGATAACCAAAGAGGGGCAATAGTTCGAAATTGTTGATGAAGGTGCCATTTTCAACCACAGACATATCAAAGCCAGCTTCAGCAATACCCACAGACTGACGTACTAATTGAATGTCCCCTTGCACCACCTGCCCAGGCTGCACTGGCGTCGAAAAGGTCAACCAAGCATTGCGATAGCGGCTATCTAACTCACCTAAGTTTGTATTCGGGATATTGATTTTTACCGTTTCGGCCTCAGTATGCTCGGGCCACTGCACTAACATCCTTTCGATTGGTTTATCTGACTTGTTTTGCCATTCGAATATCACCTTAGCAACAATTTTTCGCTCTTCAGGGAAAATATCAATATTCGCATTGACCTTAGTGGCCACTAAAATCGGCATGCTTTGGTATTGTTTGAAGGCCTTCTCATAATCAGCTTGCAGATCTGTGGTTTCATCTTGGGTTAAATAATGATTCAACACTTTTGTTTGGTAGAACAAATAACTGCCCATGCCCAAAAATACCACCAAAGCAACGCTTACAATGACTTTGCCACTAAAACCAAGCTGATAACTCAGTAATCCCATACGGGTTTTAAGGCTTTGCTGCGGTCCGCGATGGTACAAGCCATAACCTAAAACAAACAGGATAAGGCTAAAAGCCCCCCAGTAAATCATATAGAGTGCATGACTTAATAAGCCCCAACCGTAGCCGTTCATATCCGAGTAAATTAAGGTCGGTGATTGACCAAAGTTATATAGGCTATGGCCAAATCCCCAGCTTGCCATAACAAATGTCGTTAGATAATAAGCGACAAATAGTCCCATACCTGCGTACTTATTTGGGCTAAGCACTTGTAGGAAAAACGCTAGCACAGCGGTCATCAACAGCGGCAGGAGGTAATAAAATCCGAGCCTGATAAGGTATTGAGCAATCTCAAGATTGGCTTGACCTTTTATCAGTTGAAAAGCAATTGTGGTACACATGGCGAGCACATAGAGCAAGGTCATCACAATGACCACAGATACTAACTTTGAGCCCCAAAAGCTTAAGTTTGATACGGGAACGCTATCGACGATATCTCCCATTCCTGAACTGCGTTCACGCCAGACGATTTCTGCGCTGTAATAAATCAGCACTATCACCATCAATAACCCCGTCGCGCCGGCAATGTTATTCACCATATCTTGGGTTAATGGCCAATTAGATGTGCCATACCAACCAAAATCATCGAACATGGGGCCGACTAAATTGAAAATAGTCAGCACACCTAACACCACAAATGGCGCGGTAAATAGTACTTGCCGTACTTCAAATTTAACCCGCGTCCAAAATTGCTGACGACCATTAGGATCAGTTGCCATAGCCAATTGTGCCAAAGGCACTAAGCTGGGAACTTTTCCTGCTTTATCGGATTTTTTCTCACGTTTCTTAGTCAAACTCGGCTGACGGAAAATCCCTGAAACGGCCAGTAATACACAGGCAATTCCAAACCATATCGCCCGGTTTTGCAGTACGAGTCCTGAGAATTCAATTAACTGGCTATTCTTCTCGCTAATGGTCCAGTAACGGGTCACTTCGGCAAAGGTGCGCAGCGCAAAGGGATCAAGCAAGGCGGCTATGGTGCGATATTGTGGCTGACTCGCCATTTCGCCCGTCAAGGTATAAAGCACCAACATGGCTACAGCGGTCAGATAGAGCGCCATTAAGGAACGAAAATGACTTGCCATCGCATAGAATAGAGTCGAGATCAGCAGCAAAGTCGGCATGGCGAGTAAAAAATACGGCACAAGATAATTCGATAACGCAAAAGGCCCAAAACGGCTAGCATCGACCCATGGCATAAAAGAGCCGAGCATTAACCCTATGGGGATAAAGGCAAATACCATCATCACCACAACAAAACTGCCGAGAAATCGACCAAATTGGTATGCAAATGGTGATAGGGGTTTGCTATAAATCAGCTCTTCCATCAAATGCTGATGATTGCGAATAGCCGTGCTACCCACAAAATTCACCACGGCAAACATGGAAATAAGTCCCATGATCAACATGGTTTGAGTAATCCCAAATGGGCTGTTTTTCATCACCTCACCGCCGCTACCAATTTGAATATTGTTGGAGACGACTGATAGAAAACTCATTAAAAACAATAGAAAAGAAACAACATAAAAGGATGGCTGACGCAAATAATAACGCCACTCAAACCTAAGCATTGATAACAACATATTGATATCTCCTTAGGCAGCCTGACGGCGGTGACTGAGTAAAGTCGAAAAATACAGATCTTCAAGCCCAGCAGTCGCAGGGGTAAATCCTTCAGGACAAGTTTCAGCTATCACATTCAGTACTGTGCGTCCCGCTAATAAACGCTTAGAAATCACAGGTAATTGCGCCTCAAGCTCCTGCGCCTGTGCTTGACTCACAGTCTTAGTCCAAATTTTTTCCGTTAATTCACCCACCAATTGATGTGGATTGCCTTGAAGCAGAATTTTACCCGATGCCAAAACCGCCATATTAGCGCAGAGTTCAGACACATCTTCGACAATGTGAGTTGAGAGGATTACCACTTTTTCCTCGCCTAAACTCACCAGCAAGTTATGGAAACGGTTACGTTCTTCGGGATCGAGACCCGCAGTCGGCTCATCCACAATCAATAATTTAGGATCACCAAGCAAGGCCTGAGCAATACCAAAACGCTGACGCATACCGCCAGAAAAACCACTCACGGCTTTATTTTTATGCTGATAAAGATTGGTGTGTGCCAGCAATCCTTCAACCGCTTCTTTACGCAGCTTGCTTTGATTAATGCCCTTAAGAATGGCTAAATGATCTAACAGGTCATAGGCACTAATACGCGGATAAACATTAAAGTCCTGGGGCAAATATCCCAAGGTTTTACGCAGCGCTTGAGGATCGGCTAATACATCAATACCATCAAACACTATGCTGCCACTATCGGCACTTTGCAGGGCGGCAATGGTACGCATGAGTGATGACTTGCCAGCGCCATTGGGTCCGAGTAAACCAAACATCCCTTTGGAAATCGTTAAATCAACACCATCGAGTGCTTTAACACCGTTATCATAGGTTTTAGTGAGATTAGAAATAGTCAGCATGCTTCCCTCTTGCGTCTGTGAGTTCAAAATACCAACAAACTATCACATAAAATTAACCCTCACAGTAGTTATCAAGATATTCATGTACTTACAGAATGATAGCCAGCAAAACAAACTACATATTCTTAATCCCTAAAATAGCAAAAGGGACTCTATTTGAGTCCCTTGCTATTGAAATACAATATAAAAGTAAAAATATGCTGCGAATTAAAATATGGCGTACCAAATACAATTAGTTACATAAACGCCAACATTAGCGCGAGGGTAAAGTGCCATCAAATATACGTACTTTGATATTCTTTTTCAGGTTATCTTGGTCTTGTTGCCATTCTTGCCACTGGGTGAGACTGATACTGAGCTGCAATGAAAAATCAGTAGAAATCCACTGTTTTTGCCCTTGAGTATATTTAGGTGCAGGGACTATGTTACTGGGTCCAACGAAGGACGCAGAACACATAAAGGTTTTGAAATACACTTGGTCAATCGATAAATCGAGGGCGCTGGGCGATGTTAAACATTGACCACTGCCCGGCTCTTGATACGAGGCAAATTGGTACAGGATTGCCGGTGTATTATTGGTACTATCGGGAACTGAAGCAGTTTGATGACAAGATAAACAGCTACTTAATGCATTATCCGCAGGGCCATTTAGGCGCCCATTACACCCTAAGTGTCCCGCATTGGTGTGCTCATTCAAACGGCCAACGACCTCTTGAAATACGGCGCTATCCTTAAGCCCTGTGATTGGGTTTTGAGGGAATGCTGCCGCTCCCACTGTTGCTGGCGGCGTGTCATTCCCCCACATTAATCCCAGAGGTGAGATACGATCCCAAGGATTTTTCTCTTTCGCTTTAAACTGACCATCGGCGACAAAAGTGCCATAGGCCCAGCCCACGGGTGAACGGCTGTCGCGCACTGCAATATCAAACTGCAATAAGTACACATCGGCGACAGAGCGCGGGCATTGCTCTGTTTCCTGTTGAAAACTGCAAGCACTGCCATCGGCGTTTTTACATACACAGAAATCACTGGCACTGATATTGGCTTGCCAAACAGGTACATTTTCAAGGAAAGGATAGTTATTAGGCGTTGCGGTTGTGAACAGTAACTTGCCAATCACACTGCCTTCATTAAATGCAAAGTTTTGCTGGGGCATCACAGGTGATGGTGCCCCGGTCCATACCTTGCCAATGCTGTTTGCCGCCTGAGGATTATAAAAGCCCACCGCCCACATAGTGGTTTTAAGGGAGCCTTGGCCTTTTATCTCCATAGTAACGGGGGCTTCTCGGGTCAAGCCATGGATAAATTCCCGCCCACTCATGGGATCATAGGTCTGATAGGGAATATGGTACCAAGAGCGCACCTTGTTGTTACACAGATCCCAGTCTTTACTGACATCGCCTTTGTCGATGTTTCCCTCTTGGATGTACTTCATCACAGCCCAGAGGTATTGCTCAGCTTGGGTATTTTTATCACTTTCACTCAGATTTTTATCGAAAGGATTGAATTTAAGCCAAGGTGCAGCGCTATCTGGTTTAGCACTCGAATAAGCATCACTGAGGCTAAAAATAGGCCCCTTCCAGCCAGAATAAGCTTGGTTGATAATGACTTGATTGTCCCACATACCTGTTTTTGTAAAAGCAGGATCTTGGAAGTAACTTGGATAGGCTCCAGTACAGGTTAAATTTGCGCTAGATCTAGTGTTAGGCGATTGCTTATCTGCAGCTTTTGCGTTGACTGTGGTCAATGAACAAACGGTGAGCAGAAGTATGGCGGTAATGTTGAGTTTCATAATATCGTCCTTGAAGAGTATTAGTCCTAAAAACTCCCTTTGTGAGCCTAAAACTAACAACGGCTCAAATTAAGCATAGACTAATTTTTAACATCTTCTGTAAAGCTTAACGATTCACATATTAAGGATATAAAAAAGGCCGTTTAGCATGACTAAACGGCCGAAACATATTGCTTATTGGACTAGCCGTCCAAGCTATTTCTCAACTTCTTGCCCGCGCGTCTTCCACAGCGAATACAAGACACCTAAGACTAACAGACCAAAAGTCACACCAAGGGATACTGCTGTTGGGATAGTAAAGTCCACTATTCCCTCGTGATTGAAATACACTAAACCCACTTTCACCCCAATAAACACTAATACTACTGACAGCGCGTATTTAAGGTATTCAAAACGATGCACCATAGCAGCCAACGCAAAATACAAAGCACGTAGCCCCAGAATCGCGAAGATATTCGAGGTATAGACGATGAAAGGATCTTGGGTAATCGCAAAAATAGCTGGAATACTGTCGACTGCAAACACCAAATCCGCGGTTTCCACTAAGATCAACGCCAAGAATAACGGCGTCGCCCACCATCCTTTTGTTAACTGATGATCTTCGCCACGAACCCAGAATTTTTCTTTATGCAGCGTTGGCGTAAAACGCATCTTAGTGCGTAACCATTTATAAAACTTATTGTCTTGGATATCACCGTGCTCATCGTTTGAGAAGAGCATTTTCACGCCAGTGAAAATCAAGAAGAGTCCAAATAACACAAGTACACCTTGATACTGGGCAACAAGCACAGCACCAAGACCGATCATAATGGCGCGCAACACTATTACGCCCATAATGCCCCAGAAGAGCACTCTATGTTGGTATAAACGTGGGATACCTAAGCTACTGAAGATTAACGCGATAACAAATACGTTATCCATAGACAGTGATTTTTCAATCAGATAGCCCGTTAAGTATTCCATACCGGCAGTTGAACCCTTGTACCACCAGAGCCAGGCCCCAAACAATAAGCCCATACAGATATAAAAGGCTGAAAGCTTTAAACTTTCAGCCACGGTAATTTCATGCTGATCCTTGTGCAATACGCCAAGGTCAAAGGCTAATAACGCCAGCACAAAACCGAAAAACATTAACCAAACCCAAAGCGGGTAACCCACAAATAGGGTGGTAAAAAACTCCATAAGTCTCCTTAGTAACACATAACGACTGATCTAAATCAGTAAAGTTGAGCAGATAGACATTGACTCATTGTAGAAATATAAACTGTGAAATCTTATATGAAAAATGCAACTATCAAGATTAAAATTCTTTTACAATCAATATAATTATGGTGCTTATTTATACTTATGCCTCGAATAAGTTCACTTCTCAATCACAGCGCTTCCCTGAGAAAATCATCTAACCCACCCATTCGTGACATTCCTTTAGATAGCAGCCTCGAACAAGCGCGTAGATGCTCTACCAATAATGCAAAATTGCTATCAATCATAAAACTTACACTATCCATTAAACGACGAACTACAGCTAAATCAAGGCTAAAGCCGCTAAGATAAAACTGCCACAGTTGAATTATGGCCACTATTTAGCACTCATTTCTTAACTGAAAATGAATTAATTTAACCGCTTAGTATTGCTATAGCGAGCCTTAAAGAACGGCTAAAAATGTTAGTTATACAAAATATTCATCACTTTCAAGACCCTTGGCTGTTCCATATCATCCGAGTGTGATTAACTGCTGCAACAGCGCTGTCTTTTAGCAATCAAAAGCGCCGCGATAATCACAAATAATGAAAAATAATTAATAAAATTCATTACGATAAAATGAATCATTAGCTGCTCGGCGCATAAAGTGCCAGCATTGGGAGTCTTAAGTGTCAATAGAACAAAACCCGCCGCACGCAATGCAGGGCCCACAAGGCTCGCCCCCAGCTGAAATGCTATTTGGGCATCCTAAGGGCTTATTTGTCTGCTTTTTTACCGAAATGTGGGAACGCTTCTCTTTCTACGGTATGAAAGCATTACTGTTTCTTTACCTGATTAAATATCATCTATTTACCGATGAATTTGGTTACAACGTGATTGGTGCTTACGGTGCCTTAGTGTATGCCATGCCCGTAGTGGGTGGCTTATTGGCCGACCGCTATATCGGCATGCGTAAAGCGGTGATCTTTGGCGGTATTTTATTGGTGCTCGGCCACTTAGGTATGGCCTTTGAAGGCCATCAAGCGGTTATCGTTGCGGGTGAAGTTCAACGGGATGAACAAGCGCTGCAAGTATTCTATTTATCCCTCGCCTTAATCATTGTCGGTGTGGGCTTTTTAAAACCCAATATTTCCACCATAGTCGGTCAGCTTTATCCTAAATCATCCGCTAAGCGAGATTCTGGTTTTACCATTTTCTACGCGGGCATCAACTTAGGCGCCACCTTAGCCCCGCTAATTTGCGCTTATTTAGGTGAAACCTATGGCTGGAAGTACGGTTTTGGTTTGGCAGGTTTGGGGATGTTAGCGGGTTTATTGGTGTTTATTCGTGGCAAGAAACATCTGCAAGGCTTCGCTGAACCCAGAGATCCTGCGCGGATTTTAAAGAAAACCGCCGGCATAACGACAGAACAATGGATTTACTTAAGCGCAATTGGCAGCGTAATCATAGTCTGGGGGTTAATTCAAACCCACTCCCTCGTACTTTCGATTAGCAGTTTATTACCCGCAGTGAGCCCAGTGATTTGGTTCTTGCACTCAGTATCACTAGTGCTTGCCCTTGGTATTGGCTGGTTCATGGTGAAACATTGTAATCCGATTGAACGTCAACAGATGTCGGCTTTGCTGCTTTTCATCGTTGCGGGTTTGGTCTTTTTTGGTTTATATGAGCAGACCTATGGCTCTTGGGTAGCATTTTCGGACCGTGTGATGGACCGTAACATGTTCGGCCTCGAATGGAGTGCCGGACAATTGACCTTCCTCGGCGCCTTCTTTGTGATCAGTTTGTCGCCTATCTTCGCTTGGCTGTGGCCTGCCCTCGCCCGTAAAAATTGTGACCCGAGTAAACCGGTTAAAACTGCACTCGGTATTTTGTTCGCGGGTTTATCCTTTATGGTGCTTGTGCTCGGGATCCAGATGCCGCTAAGCAGTGGCTTAGTGAGTATTTGGTTCTTAGTCGCGGCTTATTTTGTATTAGAAATCGGGGAATTATTGTTGTCGCCCATAGGCTTATCTGCCGTGACTCAGCTTTCGGTAAAACGCGTGGTCAGCCTGATGATGGGTGCTTGGTTCCTTGGCACTTCATACTCTGAAATCTTAGCCGCCGAATTAAACAAACTCGCCGCGATTGATACCCAAGGCGGCGTGATAAGTGACGTACCGAGTGCGATGGCGCTATACGAGCAACTGTTTATCTTCTCGGCGCAAATTGGCGTGGTGATGGCATTAGTCTTCTTTGCCCTTGCGCCATTAATGAAAAAAATGATGCACGAGAAAATGGCGACTAACTCAGTTTAAGCACACAAACAGAAAGTCGGTTGGCTTACTTTCGCCCTCTGAGGCGACGGTAAGCCAAGACGATAAGGTGCAAAGTAAGTAACCCCGTAAAAGCCGCGCAGAAAAACAGCAATGCAATCGAGTTTACATCCCTAGGCGCATCACGATAAAGCCACCACCACAGCGGCCAGCCGATGGCCGATAAAGCCGTAAGCTGCCACATACAGCGTTTGCAGCGACCAATCTTTTGTCTGAAAATTGACGTTTTACAATCACCGCAACTCATAAATCCCCAATAACATGATGGCAGTATATCTAAAACTAAAGCGACACTTTAAGCCTTGCCATCCCTTGATTAATAGAGACGAGCGCACGATAACCTAAATCTCGTTTAGCTGCGCTGATATCAAAATAATGGCTGCAGGATAACTGCCGTGCCACGAAGCGCGTCATCATGGGCTCTTCTTGCTTCTTTAGTAGAAAATACACAGTTTCCAACACGGCGCCAGCTACATATGCTACAGATTGAGGCACACGCTTAGTCACTGGCGGTAAAGCATCGCAGGCCAAAATCAGATTGATCATCTCGGCCATAGTGATGGGTTCATCATTACTCAGAAAATAAGCTTTCCCTTGACACTTAGGCTTTGCTTGGCAAAGTTCTAGTGCCGCCAGCACATGGGCATAGGCAGCGTTATCTATGTAGATGGTATCGACTAGCTTATCTTCGCGGCCAACCAGTTTAAGCTTACCTAAACGCCCGCGCGACAAGACCCGAGGTACTAGATGGGGATCGCCAGGCCCCCATATCAAATGCGGCCTGAGTGCGACGGTTTTTAACGCATAGGGTGCAGTGGCTTGAGTCGTCACTTGGCTAGAGACTTGAGTCACATCAGGATTTTCAAGTGGCATGTCACCCACTTGATTGGCATCGAGCATCATCTTTTCAGCGATGGCTTTAGAGTGGGCATAATGATTCAGGAATCTTGTAGCATAGGGAGTAGACTCATCAATACCCGATTCATCCTGCCCTGCAAAGGTCACACTCGGGGTACTGGTATAAACTAACTTATCTATTTTTAATGCCTTACAAGCGGCAATCACATTGGCAGCGCCCTTTACATTCGGACAAAAATAGCTGTCTCTGTCCCCCCAAACACCCGCTTTAGACGCCACATGGAATACGATATCGCAGCCTTGCATCGCCTGCTGCAGCAGATCTTTATTGACTAAATCCCCTTGCAGCATGACTACGCCCAGCGCTTCAAGTTCGGGATAATGCCCACGCGCAAAACCTGTGACCTTAATGCCCGCAGCTAACAATCTCAGGCAAATCGCTTTACCTAAAAATCCCCCCGCCCCCGTGACAAAGGCGTGTTGCACCCTAAGCGCGAGCTGCGCGAGTGCCGTTTGTTCAGCCGCATCAAATTGGGCAAGCGTCGTGCTCTTGATTGGGTCTTTCGTCATTAAGGGTATCCATTTCAGCACATTTACATGAACTTAAAGTCGGTGTAATAAGTTTAAAATAAGCACAAGGGCTTAAAAATAAGCGAGTTTGTTCAAATGAACACAGAATATAACGTAAAAAATGCAGGAAAAAGCCGTGGAGTTTTAAATCAACCTTTCGTTTGTGATTGTGCCCAAACGGCTAATTTTTCTCTAAAAATCTTGGCATTATGCCGCACATCCACAGGGAAATCAGGATGGATAAGAAACCGCCTTATGCCCTGAGTCTGCGTAAATTGCTCGGCGATGGCGATCAAATCTTGGTACAACTGCTGACTCTTATTGCACACCAATGACTGGTCGAGTTCGATACAAATTAATGGCTCTATCTCGTTCGCCACTTTAACTCCCACTAAAGCGGAGCGCTTCACATTGGGATGTGTATTAAAAATGCGCTCGCAGGGAATGGAATAATAACGTTTAGCAAACAATCCGTTAAGAGTGGCGTCGACTCTGTGGGCCTTACGACCACACATCCACAGTAGACCTTGATCATCAAGATACCCCAAATCGCCCATGCGGTGTCTAACGGTATTGGTTGACGAGTCCCAAATCTTGGCCGCCGCAGTCGCGCGTTTGCCTTGGCTTTCGTTTTGGCTAGCGTGCTGACTATTGTTTAGATAATAGGACTGACTCACCATAGGCCCCTGCACGACTATCTCGCCGATTTCACCATTATTCAGCTGTAAGGCATCATCCCACTCGGGAATAACCTCTTCGCTGATAGCAATAATGCGAATCGTCACGCCATCGATAGCGCGACCGACACAGATACCACCGCCGTTATCTGTGATGTCAGTCGTGGCAAATAACGCATCGCTGGCAATCATACTAATAGGCAAAGATTCGGTTGCGCCGTAGGAATTTAAAATCGGCACACCTTGGCTCAGCATCTTACTAAAACGGGCGATGGAGGCAATGGTGGCTGGCGCACCCGCGGAAATCACCCGCTGTACGCTGGGCAGTTTATGCTGTTTTTGTTCACCTGCGCGGCCTAAACGTTCGAGCAAAGCAGGATTAACAAAAATATTACTGCATTGATATTTCTCAATCGCGGCAAATAGAAATTCAGGATTAGCAGTAATAGGTTTGCTGGCATCCATTTCTGGAACGATAGACGCCATGCCAAGTGCGGGACCAAAGAGTGAAAACAGCGGAAACGTGGCGAGATCGCGCTCGCCATGGCAAATGCCATAATCGTTTTTTAGCGCTTGAATTTGTGCCTCAAACATACCATGGCTATACACCACACCCTTAGGCGTGCCAGTGCTGCCACTGGTAAATAAAATCGCCGCTATCTCATCAGATTTAAGCATCACCATGGGATATTCAGACTTTGGAGCAGAAGATTGTACTGAGGTGCTTTGCAGCAGAGTCGATAAACTTATCGCACCAGTACCGATACGGATTAACTTTGCCGCTAAGCCTGTTTTGCCGTCATCAACATTGAGTAATGACTTAATACTGCCCTTACCCCAACCAAATAGACGTCTAGCAATATGAGCCTTGGGAATACCGATAAAGGCATCGGGCGCGGCTTCAGCAAAACACTGTTTAAGATTGCGGATCCCCATGCCGGGATCAACTAGGATAGGAATAACCCCCGCTTTAAACAGCGCAAAAGTAAGTGCAAAAAAATCCAAACTCGGCGTGACCATAAGCACAGCCTTCATGCCGCGCTCAATGCCATGGGCATTAAGCGCAAAGGCTATCGCATCGCTTTGTCTATCCAGATTAAGGAAGTCCAACTCGCTGTAACGCAAATTCGCCACAGAAGCGCCCTGAGCGCTTTGTACTGCTACCGCAAGATGATGGGGAATGGCATGGGCGGCTTGCTTGAGATGACGACAAATATTGGCATCACTGACCGTTGCTGACGTAGAAGAACCCGTTAAAAGCGGCGTTTCCAACGGCGTCACTAAAGGAGCAACCAAAGGAGCCACTTCAGTCTCAAGCAAGGTCGACATTAACCTGCGGCCTGTTCGGACGGCGCCGCTTCTACGTGGTCGTCAGCCATAAAGCCTTTGATATGGGCAATCACTTCATCGCTGGCATCTTCCAAAATGTAGTGACCACAATCGGCAAATTCATGCACGGTCGCATGGGGCATGTGTTGGCGCCATTTCGCTAAAAAGTGCTTATCGAATACAAAGTCCTTGAGACCCCAGCAAATCAGGGTCGGCACTTTAGCAAATTTAGGTAAACTCGCAGCAATATCAGAGACTAATTGATAATTTCTATCGCCTTCACGCAGTGGAATATCCTGCACAAAACGCAGCGTCGAAATGCGATTGGCCCAAGAGTTAAACGGCGCGACATACGCCTCGCGAATGTATTTCGACATCGGCTGGCGCTTAACACCCACATAGGAAGCAATAGACGAAAAGGCATTGAAACCGCGTACCAACACTGTGCCTAACAGGGTATTACGACAGATCCACAGCGGCCAAGGAAACGGTTTAGTCTCGGGCAAATGGAAAGCGCCCGTGTTCAATATCACTAAGCGTTTAATGCGCTCAGGATAACGCGCCGCATAACCCATGCCTATCATGCCGCCCCAGTCGTGTACGACTAAGGTAATGTTTTCTTTCACATTCAGGCTATCGAGCAGGGCTTCGAGATCATCGATACGGTTCTTAAGGGTATAGTCATAACCACTGTCGTCTGGCTTATCCGACAGGCCACAGCCGATATGATCCGGCACTATGCATTGGTGAGTGTCTTTTAAGGCGCTAACAAGATTACGGTAGTAAAACGACCAACTAGGATTACCGTGAACCATCACCACAGGCTCGCCTTGGCCCTGGTTGATATAATGTAGCTTGTTGCCATTACGGCTAAGAAAATGACGTTTAAAAGGCAACAGAGTGTCTAACATGACGCTTCCTATCTTGATTCTTTATGAGAGCGAATAACGGGTTATGTACAGCTGGCTTAGCTTATCGACTGAACTAAAGACTAAGCTATCAACTGAATCATGGACTTACTGGGTTGACTCGAATGTATGCCAGCCATCAAGCAAAGGCGTGAAAAGGTGCAATGCACCCTACCACTTAATGCCTAACATCATGCAATTCAATCCACTGCCTATGCCTAAAAAGCTCACTTGATCGCCCGCTTGTAAAAAGCCTTGATCGTGCGCCATCGCAGCGGTCACAGGTAACGACACTGTGCCCATATTGCCCAGCAGCTGATACGTTGGAAATTCTTTTTCGGGGGGGATATTGAGCGCACTCAGTACTTGCTTACGATTTGAAGCGCCTACTTGATGGCAAATCACTTTGTCCACTTGCTCAACCAGCCAATTACGCTGCTCAAGGAAATGCTCCCAAGTGTGCTTCGCCAATTCAACGCCTTCTTTAAGCAAGGTAACGGCATCGGTACGCATAAACTCGCGATACAGGTTATGCCCCACTTCCTGCAGACCCCATTGACACAACTGGTGATGCTCAGGCGCCGATAAGTGCGATGCCCCCAGCAATTGATGCTGACGCACATTTGTCAGCGGCAAGCTGCCATCGGTAAGGATCACCGCCACGGCACCAGAACCACCGGTTAAGGTCGCCAGTGACTGGGCAAAATTCTGCATGGTCGGATCGGCCAACATGTTATCGATAGTGACATCGACAATATCCCGCGCCGACTCACAGGACACCACCATACCCGCCTTGATTTGACCCAACTCAATACGGTTCGCGATATCTAAAATACCCGATAACACCCCAAGACAAGCATTACTGATATCGTAAATCGCAGTGTCTTTTGACACACCCAATTCGGCAGCAATACGACACGCGGTCGCGGGCTCATGTTGATCGCGGCACACGCCGGTATAGACAACCGCACCTAAATCGGCGACATCAATCCCAGTTTCAACCATGGCTTTACGGGCAGCTTTAATCGCACCGTCGGACAATTGATGTCCTTTTGGCCACCAGCGGCGTTCGGTAATCCCAGTCAATGCGGCAAGCTGTCCCATAGGAATACGGAACTTTTGATACAAAGGAGCAAGACGAGACTCTAGCTCACTACTGGAAACCACAACAGGCGCCAGTTCATAGGCCAGGCTATTAATAAATACGCGGGAATATTTCATGAAACTGTTTTATTCGCTCACTAGAATGACTGACCAGCAGGTCAGCTTTCAGTTGTTATTCGTCATTAATGCGACATTTGAACAAGAAAAGCCCGATGATTCAATAAAAAACCATCTTGAGTGTAAGACTTGTCTCACAGCGCAGGTTCCAAACACGACGGCCCTGAATTCACTATCACTAAACTTAAATGCGCTAATATAGAAATAATTCATAAAAAACATCACAGTACAGTATGTTTTTAGACGCGCAAAATTATACCGCCATTTTTTGCGCTAAAATCAGCGTATTTCTTGGTGTGACGCTGTTTGCACAAAATTCACCCACGCAAACACCATATCCTTGTTCCTGCAAAAAACAAGCGCGATCTAAGATTAACCACTGCTCCAGTGCGCTGCGGAATAAATGCGCGACTAAATCAATACGGCGAGTTAATTGTTGTCTTTGTCGCCCAACGTCAAGCCAAGCTTCAAAATCCCTGTTTTTCGCTAAATTAACTGCCTTCGTCTCGGCCGCCCACAGGCAAAAATCCGTAAAACTGCCGCTCAACTGGCTCTGTTTTAACGAGGGTAAAGGCAAATATTCGTCGATTTGTCGACATTCACGTTGCAGTGCATCAAAGCCTAAGCGCCACGCAATTTCTTGATGGCGTAGCGCTTGCTGTTTGGGATTAGCGATCACACTCTGCTGCAGCGGTAACTGTAAATCATGGCGACTGAGCTTTAGGCTGCTCTGCTGAGCAAGAATGGATAACGGCTGATAATGGCTCGCTTGAATTAAATGATAGCAACAGGGAGAAATAGCCAATGCCTGCGTGCCCGCCTCGGCCGCCAGCGTTAACAGCCGAACATGCAAATCTCCGCAGGCATGCAAAGCAACTGCTTGCTGCTGAGCAGTTAAGGGGTTAGTTGTTAACGGATTCGCTGCTGAGGGATGTTCAACTGGTGTTTCGACAGTGGCTATAGCCCTGTGCTCAGCGCCAATAGCAAAGGCATCGGCGCAAATAAAGGTTTGCGATAACTGCCACTTATCAGCAAAAGCCTGCCCTGCTTCACACAGCGGCGCCTGCCACTCTAAGCTCACCACTTCGGCGCCGCGAGCTTTAGCAATCAAGCGGCCCAAATGCCCTTTACCCGCACACCATTCCAGCACAGGTAAATTAAGCTGCGGTAAATGCTGCACAAAGGCGGTAATTTGCTGCCATTTTCGGCCTTTAATGTGAGCACTAAAGTGCGCCTCATCATCAAAGGACAAACCGCGGTCCTGCGCTTTATCTACCTTTGTGGTATCGGTAATTGCAATATCAGCAATGGCAGTGGTAAGCAATGACAAGTCCCAATCTTGGCCTAATGCCCTAAGATCGCGGTTTAATGCCGGTGACAACGTCTTAACCAGTAAAGATTGCTCGGCATCGAGTCCATCAAGCTCATCATCAGCCAGCGCCCACACAGCTTCGGCCAACAGCGGAAAATCCTGTGCCCAAGGCAAAGCGTTCACTTCAAATGCACGCACTTGCCACAGGGCAGCACTCTTTTCAAGCAACTGATTAAGCTTGCTAAATTGCTGTGAGTAAGTGAATTGTTGCTGCAGATTATCTTGGTTCACGTCATGCCCAGTGTAAAAAATACTTGTCTCGTATTAGGCTGAGCGAATCAGCCCTACGGATGACTTTATGCGAAAAAATGTTAGTATCGCGGCCATTAAAAGCACTCAACCTGACTGTTAACTGCAAACCGCGGTCAGCAATACCTAAAGAGGACACACATGCTTTCACCTTGCGTCGCACGCTGCGGTTTAAATGATGAAGACTACTGCATGGGCTGCTTTCGACATATAGATGAAATTGTCAGTTGGCGCACGAGTAGCGAAACGCAACAGGCGACCATTTGTCAGCAACTTCCCGCCCGTAAAACGTTATTTGAAGGCAGTGAAAACCAGCATATTTTAAGCCGTGATAAATGGTTAGCTGCCGAAGCGCGTTTAACCGACAAAGACTAAACGCCGCCTGCTAACAGCCTACAAGACTATTTTTTCAGCATTGATTTCAAGTCAGCAAAGGGATTGTAGGTCGCCGCCGCTTGCTTGGTTTCTGTGGTGCTACCGTAACGGATCAATTCTTCAAAGCGAGAATGTTCGTTGTCATGGCAATAAAGACATAATAATTCCCAGTTTGAACCGTCTGACGGGTTGTTATCGTGGTTATGATCCCTATGATGCACAGTCAGTTCACTTAAGTTTTTTGGGGTAAATTCGCGGGTACAGCGGCCACACACCCAAGGATAGAGTTTTAACGCTTGTTCACGGTAACCGCTCTCACGCTTAGCTTTGTACTCCCGCGCATCGGCTAATACTTTATCTAACTTACTCTGGCCTGGCACTGATGACATAGTGTAATCCCTAAAACAAACCCTAAAAAAATTGCCCCAAGGATAATCCGAGTTATCACTTGGGGCAATATCTCCCGCACTTTGCGGGTTAATCGTGCGCGATTTGTAGACGTAAATGGCTAAGCTGACTTACGTTACTGGCTTAGCTTACTTAACTTACGTTACTTAGCTTACGTGGGCATGATCGGCATTCGACAAATGCAAATAATGTAAGTATTTTTCATACTGAGTCACCACATCCGCGAGGATTTGCTCTTCGGTATAACCCATCACATCGTAATGCTGACCACCTTGTTCAAGGTACACTTCAGCGCGGTAATACAAGGTATTTCCCTGCTCGATTTCAGTCCCTATTGGGTTAGTGATGTCAAAACAACGCGTTCGTACACCGTAAACAAAGGGCAAATTCACCTCATTGCTGATCACTAATCGCACGCGGCCATCTAAGTATTCAAGATCGGCCACTATGCCTTTAGCCATAAAGTGTTGGCACACCTTAGACAAAGCGGGCGTCGCAACATTATTCAAGAACACTTGCGCTTCTTCATGGGTAGGATGCGAGACTAAAACCCCAATACGCTCTTCCCAGCTCATATTAGTTTTGGCGTATTGCACACTAGTATTGTGTAACTGCACGCTATTAATCTTCAGCCAATCATTTTTCAGGGCTTTAAATAAGCCCAGACACATGAATAGCATCACCACTAAGAACGGCATAGCACTGGCGATAGCCGCCGTTTGCAGCGCCTGTAACCCACCCGCTAACAACAATACCGATGCCACGACCCCTTGCAACAGTGCCCAAAAGATCCTCTGCCATACGGGGGCATTGTTATCACCACCCGAGGTTAGATTATCAATCACTAAGGATCCCGAATCCGACGAGGTCACAAAGAAAGTGACGACTAAACAAATCGCAATCCCAGAAAGTAACGTAGGAAACGGCATGTGCTCGAAAAACACAAACAAGGCCACTGACACATCGGTATTCACCGCCTCGGCAAGATAGGTCGCGCCGTGATTCATAATCGAATCAATCGCCGTATTACCAAATACCGTCATCCACAGAAAGGTCAGCGCCGATGGCACAAATAACACACCTATCAAAAACTCACGGATGGTACGGCCGCGACTCACACGCGCAATAAAGGTACCGACAAAAGGAGACCATGAAATCCACCAGCCCCAATAGAGCAAGGTCCAGCCTCCGAGCCAATCTTCCTTATGTTCATAAGCGTACAAGTTAAAGGTTTTGCCCACTAAATCACTTAAGTAACTACCGGTATTCTGCACAAAAGCCTGCAACAGCATAACCGTAGGGCCAAGGATCAAGACAATAAGCAATAAAATAATCGCGAGACCCAGATTGAGTTCGCTTAAGCGTTTCACGCCTTTATCGAGACCAGAAAATACCGATAATGTCGCCAATAAAGTAATGCCGATAATCAAACACACCTGCACCACAGCATTATTAGGTAAACCTTCAAATAGATAACTCAGACCCGAGTTAACCTGCAACACCCCAAAGCCCAGTGATGTCGCCACCCCAAACATAGTGCCAAGCACAGCAAAGGTATCCACTGTATGGCCAATAGGACCATAGATGCGTTCACCAATTAAGGGATAAAGCGCACTTCGCGGCAATAACGGTAACTTATGTCGATAAGAGAAATAGGCCAGACTCAATGCCACCACAGCGTAAATCGCCCAAGCATGCAGTCCCCAATGGAAGAAAGTGATCTTCATTGCCTCTTTTGCGGCAATAAGACTCTCAGGGGTTGCATCCGGCGGCGCCAGATAGTGCATCACAGGTTCAGCGACCCCAAAAAACATCAGACCAATACCCATACCCGCCGAAAACAACATGGCGATCCAGCTTTTATAGCTGTAGTCAGGCACTGAATGATCTGGTCCTAGTTTGATATCGCCGAAGCGACTAACCATGACAAATATGATAAAAATCAGGAAAAACGCCACACTTAGAATGTAAAGCCAGCCGGCTTTCATTTCTATCCATGACTGCATTGATCTAAAAAAGGTGTTTGCCTCTGTGGGCCATACTGCGCAAATCATCACCATCAAGATGATGAAAAAGACCGACGAATAAAATACCGGCGGATTAATACTAGACTTGATTGACATTGACTCTCCCTATTTCTAGCGGGTTCACACTCCAAATATCTCAACATACCAACGGCGAGATAGGACAAAACTTATACTTAAAATTTGGTTAATACTGCGTGGCTCATCTATGACCAGTATGGGGGAAATCCCAAAGATCATGGCAACGACTCGCTATGGCTAAACGCGACAGGATCTGAACAACGGGATTAACAACACTCGACTTTTTTAAGCCAATGATTGATGGATAAACAGAATTAACACCACTAAGGCAGCTAATACCCACCTTTAGCATAAAACAAATATATTACTAGAATATTCAGCATAAAAAATGGCAACCATATTGGTCGCCAAAAAATTATACCACAAAAATCATCAAATTTAATTTTAAACGCTAAAACGCACAAACCTTCATCGGATTACTTAGTCGGTGACTGCGAGATACCAGCAGTTAAATTGAAGCGCATCGCCTCCTCAAACGACCAATCAACCATAATTAAATCATCCCGCTTAACTAAGCTCGTCACACCCGCCATTTGATAGCTCAATTGGAACAACACAGGCACCCAATCGCCCTCTGGTAGCGCATCTAACAAGGGCTGTGGCGGCGTATCCGTCATAATAAAACCCACCACAAAACTGCCATTCGCCTGTTTCACTAACACTGTCTTTTGGCTTGTTGGCTTACCATCACGATTCATCAAAGAGGCGATATCACGGATACTGCCATAAACCGATTTAAACAATGGGAAACGCATCAACTGGCGCTCAAGCCAACCATAAAGCCACACAATCGGGCTGACCGAAAACAGCAGGCCCACGGCAAAAACTAATGCCACCACCAGCATAAATCCCGCGCCGACAAAGTGTTGGTTAATCCCTACCAACTCTAAAATCACAATTCCCAAACCATCTAACGATACAAACAACGACCAAAATAGCCACAAACTCAAGGCCATAGGTAATAGATTCATTAAGCCGCGGGCTAAGGTTTTTTTCATCACACTCTCATTCAGTCATAGGGATACAGAAGGCATAAAATATTTACGCAAAAAACGCCACAAATGCTACCACAGAGTCACTTTTGCACCAGCACATGATGTAAGGTATCTGGCAGTAATAGTCTCAAGCATAGAGACAGCGTTCAAATTCAGGGCCCACTCTGAGCCATTCTAAGGAAAGTAAAATGCGCGTAACCCGCTTAGATCATTTGGTCTTAACCGTAAAAGACATCGCCGCCAGTGTCGAATTTTATCAAACCGTGCTCGGGATGAAAAAAGTGGTATTTGGCAATCAACGTATTGCGTTAAGTTTTGGCGACCAAAAGATTAACTTGCACCAAGCGGGCGCAGAATTTGAACCTAAAGCCGAAACAGCCACGCCCGGCAGTGCCGACCTGTGTTTTGTGGTCAGCCACAATATAGAAGAAGTGATCGTCCACTTAAACGCACTTCAGATTGAAATCATTGAAGGACCAGTGCTACGAACCGGCGCCACAGGCCGGATAAACTCTGTCTATATCCGCGACCCAGATTATAACTTGCTTGAGTTATCAGAATATCTACCCGCCTGCACGGGATAAGCGAATTGGGGCAATATCAGCAGCAGTTCTGCTAGCACGCGGCGAGCAGAACTGCTGCTGACGTTATACTGGTTCACTGTTGTTTGCGATAAGACTCTCGACAGTTGAGTGGCATTTATTGTCATTACTTCCCTGATTAACTCGCGATCCTTTTAGCTAATTAAGAAGTATCCCTATAGGCTCAGCTAAAAAGCGAGTGCTCAAAACAAGACGACTGGGTTTTGCAGCGTTAATTATCATTACTTCCCCAGTGACTCGCCGTAAACTCATCCTTGAGGGCTCTACTAAAACATATATGGACCCATCCGGTTTGCAAGACATTCGATATCAATTTTGAGAAGAGTTCATTGCACCCATATATTCGGCCTCTTATTGAGGGATTCCTCTGGCCCTGATGGATATTTGCTTCTACTGTCCTTATCATCCCTGCGGCTTCATCAGAGCCTGTGTTTTCGTAAGGTTTTTAGTAGATCAGTCTGACTGTCTCATCATCAAATCAAGTGTCTTAGCAACTTGCTGGTTGGTTAATCGTTAA